>NZ_JBJDRI010000009.1:0-112262 GCF_044987425.1 Microbacterium sp. ZW T5_56
ATTTCCATACCTTCGGGTGAGAGGCTCCCAGCCAGACTACTGGGTTGATAGGCCAGATGTGGAAGCGCAGTAATGCGTGTAGCTGACTGGTACTAATAAGCCGATGACTTGATAAACACCCCCCTCCGGGGGTGGCATGATTATATTTTTGCTTGCGTCCACTGAGTGGTTCTTGATGTACGGTCGAGAACCCGCAACGATTGCTCGTTGTGCTGATTGAAACATCAATAGTGTTTCGGCGGCCATAGCGAGAGGGAAACGCCTGGTTACATTCCGAACCCAGAAGCTAAGCCTCTCAGCGCCGATGGTACTGCAGGGGGGACCCTGTGGGAGAGTAGGACACCGCCGGACTCCTTTTCAGACGAAAGCCCTGACCAACGCTGGTCAGGGCTTTCGTCGTACCCACACCACAACAACACCCACCCACGAACAAACCGTCCAAACGGCTTGATCGCGGGTGGGTGTTCTGGGTTCAGCTGCGGAGCGCTTGCATCAGCGTCTTCATCAGTCGCGGAATGTTCCCGTCCATGCGGAAACGCGTGAATCCTTCACTCACCGCTGCGCCCGTGCGGCTCGTGACGAACCACGGCGGCTTCGGGAGAATGGTCCTCGCTCCGCCACCCAACGAGCGCGGGAACGGACGGAACGGGCCGGTGAGCACCGACCGCTCGACATGGTCGATCAGCAGGCCGTTGTGCACCACACCGATCCCGCTGCCGACATCCGAGAGGGTGTGTCCCGGGAAGGCGCCCCACGACAGCGTCGGGGCGGTGAAGGAGAACCCCGTCCAGCCATTGATCGCGATGTTGCCGTAGTGAAGGTTGTCGATGGCTCGATCGAATCCGGCCCCGAGCGCGCGCTGTGCCCGCGGATCGATGATGACGTTGGCGCCCAATGTGCCCGCCAGCTTCTCGTTGGCATGTGTCACGGCGGCATCGAGGAATGGCTGGCCCGTTCCGGGAAGGGAGACGACGCCGAGCACGGGCGAGAAGTACTCCGTGTTCTCCAACGCGGTGGCGTCGTCGGTGTCGTCGATGATGACCAGTCGCCGCTCGCCGAAGCGCTCCGCTGCGGGGTACGCCTCATCGGCGGCCGCCAACTTGGGTGCGGAGTTGGGGTACCAGACCGGCCTGTCAGGCGCCGCTGCATAGGCGCGGCGGAGGGCGTCGAGAAAGTCCTCCCGCTGCACCCACTCGGCCGAGAGGATCAGCACCTGCCCCGAGATGCAGTTGTGGCCGCCGTTCTGCAGCCGCATTGTCACCACGTGCTCGGCCTGATAGTCCAGATCCGCCTGCGTCCACTTCCCCGGCACCACGATGATCGGAGCGACGCCGCCCAGCTCGCCTGTGATGGGTGTGTGCAGCAGCGGCTGACCGTTCTTGCGACGCTTCTGTGCTGCGGCGCCGGTGCCCCACACGATCGCGTCGAACGTCACCGCCGAACCCGTGATGTGGACGTGAGCGAAAGCGTCTGACGCCGTGAGGTGCGCGCCCACGGCGCCATCTCCGGAGATGATGCGCACGAACCCGGCCTCGACGAGCGGCAGCAGCGCACGTCGGTACACCGGGAGCAGCCGATCCTGCGTGGGGTTGAGCTTCAGCAGCGAAACGCGGTTGGCTGCCAACAGCTCATACAGAACATCCAGCACCGGGATGGAGGTGATGTTGCCGGCACCGAGCACCAGACCGACGCCGCCCGAGGTGCGCGGGGTGAGCTGCGCGAGGCCGGCGCCCCGGACGGCCTGACCGGCATCGACGCCGGGGCGCAACCAGACCTGTCCCGTGAATCCTGACAGCAGCGTCGCGTCCACGCCGTCCGCGGGGAAGACATCGACGCGGGTCCGACCACTCGGAGAAACCGAGAACTTCTTGCCGTCCAGTGGGCTTCCCCCCGTGGCCAGCGTGCGCAGCGTGCGTTCGTAGGTGCCGAGTGCGGAGAGGACGGCGTATGGACCGCTCAGCCATTCCTCACCGCGGAGGGGGTGACGAGCGTCCAGCCCCTTGGTCTCGGCGGCGATCCTGGCCCAGTCTTCGGCGGCGGCGGACACGCTTGCCTGCAGGCGGCGTAGCAGCGTGGCACGTTGCGCCAGCGTGAGCGTCGACCAGACAGCCGACCCAATCCGCAGCGCATCGATCTCGGCGTCGATAGCCGCGACCGTCTCGGCAGAAACCGACGGACGCGTGGGAGATGCCACTGCGGAGTCGCTGACCGCGGTGGATCGCTGCGGTCGGGGCGAGCTGGACGCGCGCGGCTTGCGAGCCGCCGCCGCGCCGGAGCGCTCGGCCTTCTTCGGCTTCTCACTCGCGCCTTGCGCGCTGCTTCGGGACGCGCGAGCGGGCTTCGCAGATTTCGTCGGGGCTGCGTCGTTCGACTCCGGCGTTGCGTCAGCGGGTGTGCTCACAAGGAACCTCCTGGTCTTCCGTCAGCCTATGCCTCGCCGCCGTCATCCGGCCGGGGTGACGGTGTCGATGTCGTGCTTGGTCAGTCGGTATCGCGACAGGCTCACCAGGCTCAGCAGGGTGAGGGCGGCCGGGATGATGCTGAACGCGATCACGATGCCGGCCACAGCCGAGTCGGGCTGCGTCACCGACATATCCGCGGTGGACGAGATGTAGCCCGTGAGAGCCAGCACCGCGGTGAACGCGGACGCCGAGATCGCGAAGCCGACCGTCTCGCCCGCGGTCCACACCCCGCTGAACGCTCCGGCCGAGGCTGTCCCGTCACCGTCAGCCGAGATCACATCGGGAAGCATAGCCATCGGCAGCGACTGCATCCCGGCGTAGGCGATGCCGGCCAGGGCCACCGGGGCATACAGCCAGTCGCCCGGCGCGAGGAGCGCGCCAGCGATGATGATCGCGGCGACGATGAACAGCGTGGAGGCGAGTCGGAACGCGCGGGTCTTGCCGATGCGCCGAGCGATCACACCCCAGACGGGGGCGGCGATGAGCGCCGGCGCGATGAGTGACACGAACAGCAGCGTGACGGCCGCTTCTGAGTGCATCACCCACGTCGCCAGGTACTGAGCGCCTGCCAGCATGAGACCGGTCGCGAGCGCCTGGAGCACGTAGGTGAGCAGCAGGGCGCGGAAGGGTTGGCTCCGCCGGAGCGCGCGCACCCCCTCGATGTAGTGCGCTCGCACGTCCAACCGTGTGACGTCGGCACGGGGAACCGGCCGAGTCCCGCGCGCGGTGACCGTCGTGGAGATCAGCATGCCGAGCCCGATCAGGACACCCGAGACGGCGCCCATGACGAGGTAGCCGGTGGTGGGATCGCCCGTCAGATCACGGAGGATCGGTCCTCCTGCGCCGAACAGCAGGATCGCAAAGGTCAGCACGATCACCCGCCACGTGAGCAGCCGGGTGCGTTCGTCGTAGCCGGGCGTGAGTTCTGCAGGCAGTGCGATGTACGGCACTTGGAACAGGCTGAAAGCGGTGGCGGTCGCGGTGAATGCGATCAGCACCCAGATCGCGCCGATGGCCGGTGCGAGTCCCGGTGGGACGGCGAAAGTGAGGGCGAAGAGGAACGGCAGTGAACAGGCACCCACCAGCATGTAGCCGCGTCGGCTGCCCGTGTGGGCGCGTTGGCGGTCGGTGAGCGCGCCGATCACCGGGTCGATGATGACGTCCCACAGCTTGGCGATCGTGATCACCACCCCGGCGAATGCCGCGGCGACGCCGAGATTGTCGGTCAGGTAGTACGTCAGCACCAGGCCGGGAAGGGTCGCGAAGCCGCCGGTGCCGAGGGAACCCACGGCGTATCGCGCGATGGTTCCCGCAGACAGGCGGTGCTCGCCGGTCACGGGCGGGTTGGGGGTCGGGTGTGGAGCGCCAGTGCTCATCGCGCCAGTGTATCTGCGCGATCTGGCGTCGTCAGGCGGCGCGCGACAACGGTCGGCCCGTCATCGCGGACCGACTGGGGCACGGACTCAGATCAGGTTGAGCTCGGTGAGCTTCGCCTCGACATCGGCGTTACTCGGCTCGACGTGATGCGAGGAGTCGGGGTACACCACAACGGGGATGTTGGTGCGACCGGAGATGTCCTTGGCGACGTCTGCTGCAGCGGGGTCCGCCTCGAGGTCCACGTACGTGTACGCGACGCCGAGCTCATCCAGCTGCTTCTTCGTGCGACGGCAGTCAATGCACCAAGCGGCGCCGAACATGGTGATCGTGTCAGGTGCGGGAGTGGTCATGTATCCAGGCTACGCCCCGCGTGACGCTACCGGCTCACGCCCGCCCGCAGGTGACTCGCCACGTCATCGGCGGCGAAGGCGGCGCGCAGCTTCTGCCACGCTGTGCCGTCCAGAGCGGCGACCGTGCGCGTGCCGCGTTCGGCATCAGACGTCGCCGCGACCCCGTAGACGACGTTGGCCGCCCCCACCGAGCGCAGCTGGGTCGTCAGCTTCTCCAGCGTGGCGTCACCGAACTCCGGGAGAACGATCACCCCGGTGTCGATCGTCTTTCCGTCCAACGCCGTCGGTGCGCTCAGCAGCCGCGCGGTGCCGTCCAACACCGCCTGCTGCCGCCGGAGGCCGCCCGGATCGGACTCCAGATAGTCGGTCACGGTACTCGGGCTCATCGTGAGAGGTCCGCTGGGAAAGGTGAATCGGTCGGTGGTGATCTCCGACGGATTGACGATGTCGAGGCTTCCGGCGCCGGCAAGGCCCGCCAGCCCCGGCTCGGTGATCACCAGGGTGTGATCGATTCGGATGCCGAGCGACTGCTGCATGGTGGCCCGCAGAGCTGCGGCTCCCCCGAGCACCAGCGCGTCTGACAGTGTGCCCTCGCCGTGTTCGGGGATGGCGGCCCAGGTGTCGGACGGCAGGGAGACGGCGGAGATGCTCGCACGATCGGCGGAGAAGTCCACGAGAGCGATTGCGGTTGCTCCGACACCACCATCGGAAGCAACTGCCGCGGCGTTCTCTTCAGACGCCGCGAACACGATAAGGACGTTCGTCTCGCCGCGACCCGTGCCCAGCATGGCCGCAGCCGAGCCGATGTGGTTCGCCAGCAGGGCGATCACCAGTGCAGTCCCGACCGCGAGCAGAGCGAGCAGCCAGAGGAGCGCGATACGCCGCGGCGTCGTCCTGATCCAGTGCCCCGCGCGCGCGAGCGGAGTCCGCTGGGTGTCGATCACGGTCACATCGCCTGCGAGGACGCGTGAACCACGCGATGATTGCGGCTCGCGATGGTGAGCCCGCGAGCCCGTCGAGCCTCGGACGTCCTGCGCGCGGGCGGACACGGCGCTCCCGTGCGTCACGGGCGCGGGCAGCGTCTCCTCCGGAATCTCGTCATCGTCATCACTGCCATCGGATTCCCGGGCCAGCTCGGCGGAGGGGAGCGGCAACTGCAGGGTGCGAGTACTGACGTTCTCGTTCGCCGGGCGCACATCGGCCGGCGCGGCATCGGGCAGCCCCAGCGCGCTGGCGTCGTCCTCGGACGGGTCCGCCGCGGCGCGCAACGACATGAGGGTCGCGTACGGGATGGTGCTCGCGTCACGGAAGTAGTCGGTGTCGGTGTCGGTGTTGGTGTTGGTGTTGGTGTTGGTGTTGGCGGACGGCGCGTCGGTGCCGGTCGGCGGCGTGGTGGAATCAGAGCTTGTCCGCACGTCTCGTCGCAGGCGACCGGTCGCCTGCGACCCCGCGAGGCCAGCCGCCTCGCGGGATCGGATGAACTCGGCTCGGCTCACCGTTGCCGCATTCTCGGCGAAAGCGTCCGCGTCCGTACCGAAGACCCGTTGGGCGGAGTCCTTCCGGTGCCCCGGCACGTCGCTCCGGTGGGCTGCCGTGTCGCCGTCGACGCTCTCGACGTCGGGACGAGGTGAGGCCGTCTCAGGATTGGGCGCATCTACGTCATTCCCGGTGCGACGCTCTGCGCGGAGCTGCTCGAGAACGTCTCGGCTGATTGTGGCGTCAGCGTCAGCGTCAGCGTCAGCGTCAGCGTCGGCGTCGGCGTCAGCGGCAGCGACGAAAACGTCCGTGTCGGCATTCGCGGCAAAAACGTCCGCGGCGGCGTCAGCATCAGCGTCAGCATCAGTGGCAACAACACCGGTGTCGGTGTCAGCATCCTCGGCAACCGGCTCGGCGCGGTGTGCCGCCGCGAGCTCGGCGCGCATCGCGGCGAGCTGGGCGCGATCGATGGTCGGCTCATCGCCCTCGTCGTCGCGGGAATCAGTTCCCTTCGGGCCAGTGTTCGCCGACCCTTCGGGCGGCGGCTGCGCTCCCCAGCGCGTCATGTCAGTCCCCTTGCGCGACGCATCGTCGTCATCGTTGACGATCGACATCCGATGACGACCGCCCGGTCCTCCCCAGGGCCGTGGGACCATCATGCCCCGAGAACCTGTGCGGATGAAATCTCCGGTGATTCGGTCAGGGAGTGGAGACGGGGCGCTCCAGCACTTCCAGCGCCGCGCGCAGCCGTGTCGAGGACGTGTGGGTCGTGTACGGGAAGTAGACCACTTCGACTCCGACCGCGCGGAATTCGCGCTCCAGCTGCATCCCCCTGCGAGTGCCGCGCCAGTCGTCACCCTTGAAGAAATGGGTGAAGCCCACCTCGCGCCACGTCACCACCTTGTCGGGTTGAGTCTCGATGAACACATCGTCGACAACGCTCAGCGAGCGCACGATCTCCGCCCGCTCGTCAGTGGGCACGATGGGCGTGCGGCCCTTCGCGCGCAGCAGCATTGCGTCATCCACCACTCCCGCGATCAGCCGATCACAGTTCTCCCGGGCGTGACGCAGGATGTTGAGGTGGCCGATGTGGAAGAGGTCCCAAGCCCCCGCGGCGTAACCGATGCGCATCTTTCCTTCTCCTGCACTCATGGCGTCTGCTGACGATCGCGCGCATAGGCGCGGTGAACATGACCCCGAGCGCCGCCGAGCATGCCGCGACCGCGATGGAGCACTCGCCAGCCGCGGGCGTCCAGCTCCGGGCGTGAGGCGAGTCGGCCCGCGCCGCGCATCAGCAGCCCACTGATGATTCGAGCCGTGCCGGTGATCGCGAATCTGCAGCGAAGCGCCGCGATCCGAGACGAAACGGACTCCTCGAGGAGGGCGATGTGCACGGTCGCATTGCCGCGCATGTACGCCCGCTCGCGCGCCCAGGCGCGAGTGAGACGTTCCGGCACCACGGTGTCGACGGCCACCGATTCCGCGCACCACACGATGCGCTCGCCGGCTCGCACAAGAGCGCGGGTGAACAGCGTGTCCTCGCCACCGGTGAGGCTGAGACGTGGGTCGAAGCGAGCTCCCACGCGGCGCACCCGGGACAGATCGAGCAGTAGGTTCCCCGTGGCCGCGGCGGGCATCTCGGTCCCGGTGGCATGAGTCGCGCGACGGAAGGTGCCGGTGGCCACCAGCCAGGGATCCAGATCCGCGGGAAGAACCGAGCGCACGGTGCCCATCACAGCGGCGCAGTCGTACGCGCGCCACGTGTCCACGAGCGAGCGCAGCCAGCCGGGTTCGGGCACTTCGTCGTCATCGATGAACACGAGGACATCGGCACCCGTCTCGCCGATCGCGCGCATGGCGTTGTCCGCCTCGTCGAGGGCGCGATTGCGCACATGCGCGACGCCGGCCCCCGTCTCGACGACGAACCTCGCCGACAGACCGGACTCGGCCACCGTGGGCGCCGCTGATCCGCCGGAGTCGTTGTCCACGACGAGAACGGCCGCCTGGTCTCCGGGGTCGAGTTCGGCGAAGCGTTGCGGGAGCACGGCGAGAAGCGCAGCCAGCAGCTCTGGTCGGCGGAACGTGGGAATCGCGACAACGATCCTCATCGCGACCTCCGGTGCGCGCGAGCCGCCTCGTAGGCGTCTGCGTGCCGACGTCCCGCCTCGCCCCAGTCACGCCGGGACAGGTCGGGGGCGGCATCGGAATCCAGGAGCTCCGCTGCGGCGATGGCCTCCCGCAGCACGGCGCCGTCGAGGCTGTCGTAGCGGATGACCCACTCCTCGCCCACATCGGCGGCCAGCGCGTCGGTGGAAGCCGACCGCGGCACCAGGACCGGTCGGTTGAGCGATAGCGCGGCCAGCGCACTGCCGGAGTTGTGCAGGTCGCGGTACGCGAGCACGACGAGCGACGCCGACGAGACGATCCGGACGAGATCCTCGTCGGGCACGAAGCGCAGATCGAGGGTGACGCCCGCGCCCGCGGTCGCCAGCAGACGCGCGGTGAGCTCCGCCGATGTCGGCCGACCAGCCACCGTCAACGACAGCGCGGGATCGGCGGTGTGCGCCTGGCCGAAGGCCGTCAGGAGATCCTCGACGCCCTTATAGCCGCGCAGCTGTCCGAAGGTGACGACATGACCCGCGCGACGCGGGGGACGGGAGTGACCAGCGAACCAGGCTCGGTAATCGCCATGCGGAATGTCGTGCACGAGGACGCCGGAGTCCACGACGGTCGTGGGGTTGAGTCGGATGACCACATCGGCGTCCGCCTGGATGCGCGCGAGCAGCGATTGCTCGTCGTCCGCGAGGTCCGGCAGATCGGGGTTGTGCGCCGTGCGGACCACGCCGATGCGGCGCGAGTGCCGGTGCCGATGGGCAAGCAGGCGCAGCAGGACCTTCTTGAGACGACGGCGCAGGGGTGAGCCGGACGCCAGCCGAGCCTCGGGCCAGTGCCAGTGAAACGCCTCATACCGACCGATCAGCGCTCGCGGCCAGGAGAACGTGACCAGCTCCACTCGGGGCTCGTCGCGCAGCGATTCGGCGAGCATCGTGATGTACGGGTTCGTCGTGGTGCGAGGAGTCGTGAACGACTGCATGACTCGCAGGCGACGCGTCATTCCGGGTCTCCCAGTGCGGTCAGCGAGCGGTACCAGCGCATCGCGGCCAGCGCGAGAACGGCGACGGTGGCCGCGGCCATGAGGGTGTACAGCGTGGCGAACGGCACCGGAAGCCAGAGCAACAGCATGGCCAGGCAGAGCAGGCCGTAATCGGTGGGGAGGACCGCGAGCGCGTACAGCGGGCTGGACCGATATGCCGCCCCCGATCCTGCACCTGGGGGCGCGCCGGCGGCACGGCGAAGGAAATCGGCGCCGATCATTCCGAAGAAGTACGTGGAGGCCACGGCGCTGTAGACGAGCGGGACGGTCAGCATCGCGGGCGGGAGCTCGTCGGAGCGTGCCCAAGAGATCAGCACGGCGAGATGGATCGTGGCTGCTTTGAGCGCGTCGAAGAAGTGATCCAGCCATTCGCCCGCGGCCGAGCCCGTGCCGGTGAGCCGGGCCAGCTGGCCGTCGGCGGAGTCGAGCGCGTACCCCAGCACGAGGAGTGCGGCTACCGCCACAGACGTCGCTGCGTTCGGTTCCGCCGCTGCGATGAGCCCGATCGCGCTGAACGTGCACAGAGCGCTGAGCAGGGTGACCTGCGTGGGCGTCAGCCCCGCTGCCGCGGCTGCCGCAGCGAGCGGACGACCGAGCGGGCGATTGATGAATCGCGAGTACGCGGCGGCACCGGACGAAGACTTCTGAGCTGTACGCAGCTCGGCCAGTGCGGTGCGAAAACGCCAGCGCGTGCGCGTGCTCGTCACGATTCCCCTCACGACACGGGACGACTGCACCCGCGTCGATTGGTCAGCGTAACCACCCGGCGGTGCCGGTAGCGGCGGCCTGTGGATAACTCGAATCAGCGGGTCGCGGACGACACGATCGCCGATCGCAGCTCGCGCGCAGCGGCACGCCAGCTCGCGTGAGAGAGAATCCGCTCGCGCGCCTGCTCATCGCCCGCGGCATGCCACCGCGCATCGATAGCGGCGGCCGCTGCGGCTGTGTCACCGACCGGAACCAGCTGGGCCCAACCGCCCGCCACCTCCCGGTGCGCCGGCACGTCGGAGGCGACGAGCGGGGCGTCGAACCAGGTGGCCTCCATGGCGGGGAGCGCCATGTTCTCATCAGGGGCCAGGGTCAGCACCAGCGCCGTGTGGCGCAGCATCCAGCTGAGCTCCGCGGGTGTCAGCCGACCCGAGAATCGGATCCGACCGGTGTCCCTTGCCGCGCGGTGGCGTGCGCTGAGGCGCGCCTCGACGGATCGACGGGAGGAATCGACGACCACCACAAGGGGGCTCTCGGGCGTCACCCGCGAGGATGCGAGGGCGGCCGTGACGGCGCCATCGATCCCGTCACGCATGCCCAGCCGTCCCCGGGTGAGGGCGAAGTCGGACACGTCTGCGACGATCCCCGGTCGGATCGGTGATGCGGTGGTCAGCGACGTGCGAGCCGCCACCCCGATGCTCGTGACAGGTGCCAGCGCCCATTCGTGGCGCTCGATGCGCGCCGCTTCGCTGCGCGTGCCGGTGGCCACGATGGTGGCGAAGCGGGCGCTGGGCAGGATCGCCGAAGAGTACAGGCGCTGCGATACCGGAAACCAGGTGGGGTGGTCGCGGTGCATCGCGTCGTGCACGATGGTCGCAGTCGCCCCGCCGAGGGGGGTGAAGTCGTGCACGACGAGCGCTTCTGCACGCACCCGTCGGGCCAGCCGCCCGAGCTCCACGAGGTTGGAGAGCGCGTGGGGTCGCAGGCGCACGGCGACGCGGTTCACCCCGGCGGGCAGGTCGTGGGCCGGAGACTCGGGCCGCAGCGCCACTGACAGGTGATCGCCCGGGAAGCTGCGATGCCAGGCAAGGATGAGCTCCCGCTGCACGGCTCGTGTACCGCGGGCGTCGCCATCCCACCAGTAGCCGTCGAACAGGATGCGCATGACCCTCCCGGTTTGCCTCAATACACTAGACCGCTTGGGGACGAAGGGATGGGACGTGACGCGCAGTGTGGCGATCATCGTCGTGAATTACGCATCGGCGGGGGTGCTGTCGCAGAACCTCGTGGCGACGGCTGCCGCGATGCCTGACGCCGAGGTGTATGTCGTAGACAACCTGCACTCGGCGGCCGAGCGCGCCCGCGTGCAGGAGCTGGCGGATCGGCGGCGGTGGCGGCTGATCGCGCTGCCCGACAATCGCGGATTCGGCGCCGGCGTCAACGCGGGTGCGCGTGAAGCATGGCGCGACGGGGCCACGGATCTGCTCGTGCTCAATCCGGATGCCAGTCTCGATGCCGCGGCGGCGGAGGCGCTCTCCGCGGCGACCGCGGGCGATCGGCGCGTACTGGTCTCCCCCGTGATCCACACACCTGACGGGCGCACGTGGTTCGACGGCTGCGACCTGTACCTCGGCACCGGAGAGACCCGAGGCAGGCGAGCGCGTGACCGATTCCCGGGCGCAGAGCGCGAAGAGTGGCTTGCTGGCACGGCGCTCTGGGTGACCCGAGAGGTCTGGGACCTGGTTGACGGGTTCGACGAGGAGTTCGAGCTGTACTGGGAGGACGTCGACTTCTCGCATCGGGTCCGTGTCGCCGGCGGCACGCTCGCGGTGGTGCCGAGCGCCGTGGCCGTGCACGACGAGGGTGCCACTCACCGCTCGAGCACGCAGCGGTCTGAGGCGAAGAGCGAGCTCTACTACTACTTCAACATCCGTAATCGGCTCCTGTACGCGGCACGCCATCTCGACGACGACGGCATCCGAACGTGGCTCGTGAGCTCCACCGCCAGCGCGCGCGCCATTCTCCTGCGCGGCGGGCGACGTCAGTTCCTGCGCCCGCTGCCGCCGCTGCGGGCCGCGTATCGGGGTCTGCGGGACGGCCGACGCATCGCACGAGCGGAGCTCGCCCGGCGCGCAAAACTGCGCTGAGACGTCATCCACAGGCGCGCGGGGAAGTAATCCACAACCGGGGCCATCCGAGCCGAACCGGCAGTGACCAGCGCGTACTGTTCGTGAGACGGCTCTCATGAGTCGACCGATCTGCTGGGGAGTCGATCGGGCATACCTGGGGAAGGTCGCTTCGTGAATCGTTCTTCGTTGCTCACGCGCTCGCGGGGGGTCGCCGCCCGACGCATCCGTCGTCATGCATTTCGGCGGGCAGCGGTCACAGCTGCCGTGGCCCTGATCGTGGCCGCGGGGCTGGCGGCGTTCGGCGCGGCCGTCCCGGCTGTCGCGGCGGAGTCGCCGGGAGCGAAGGCACCCGTCACCGTGACAGCGGATGCGTTGCCGACTGTGCAGATCAACGGTGTTGTGTGGACGCAGACGGTGATTGATGACTGGGTCTACGTCGGCGGGCAGTTCACCAGTGCACGACCGGCGGGTGCGGCGCGTGGTCAGAACGAGACGCCGCGATCCAACTTTCTTCGCTACAGCCTGACGACCGGGGAGCTGGACACCGATTTCGCGCTGCCGGTGAACGGCGTGGTGAACGCATCGACCGCGTCGCCCGACGGCACGACCCTCTACATCGGCGGCTCGTTCACCACTGTCGGCGGCGAGACCCGGTATCGGGTGGCCGCAGTGGATGTGGCCACCGGTGCCCTGAGTGCTCTCAACGTGGGAGCCAACGCCTCGGTGTACGGCTTGGTGGCAACCGATGATGCGCTCTACCTCACGGGCGGATTCAGCACGATCAACAACGTGGCACGCGCACGCATCGGTGCCGTCAGCACGGCCACGGGGAAGCTCCTCCCTTTCAACGCGGTGCTCAGCGGAACCGGTGTGGGCCGGAGCCTCGTCATCTCTCCGGATCACGGCAAGGTGGTCGTCGCGGGCAGCTTCGAACGGACCAACGGCGGGACCAACCCGGGTGCCGGTATCGCAGCGCTCGATGCCGCGTCTGGCGCGAGTCTGGGCTGGGCGATGAACGCGGTCATCCGCAACACCGGCACATACCGGGGGTTCATGGGCCTCAGCGCTGACGAGTCCGGGGTGTACGGAACGGCCTACTCGGGTACGTCCCTCGGGCTGGAGGGGTCCTTCCACGCGAACTGGGCGGACGGCTCCCTCGTCGCGATGGAGGACTGCCATGGTGACAGCTACTCGGTCGTACGCTTCCGGGGAGTGGTCTATAAGGCCAGTCACGCCCACTTCTGCGGCAACGTTGACGGGGGATTCCCCCAAGAGACCGTGTGGTTCTACAACCATGCGCTCGCCTACACGATGGACGAGGCATCGAAGACTCTGTCCGAGAACCAGACGAGACCGACCTACTACACCTCGTTCGGCGGGCAGCCGTCCGCCAAGATGCTTCATTGGTATCCGCTGTTCACGCCCGGGACGTATACCGGGCAGAGCCAAGCGACCTGGAGCGTCGCCGCCGGTGGCGACTACGTGGTCTATGGCGGTGAGTTCCTGACAGTCAATGGCCGCGCGCAGCAGGGGCTTGTTCGGTTCGGCACCGCGAACGTCGCGCCGAACGCGGAGGGGCCCATCGTTCAAGGCAGTTCCTTCACGGTCAACATCACCAGCCCGAAGAAGGGACAGGCGTTGCTGACATGGACGAGCAACTACGACGCGGACGATGCAGAACTGACCTATACGGTGGAACGTCGCGATAGCGCCGTTCCGCTGTATACGACAACGTCGACCTCGACACGATGGAACCGACCAGCGCTCTCTTTCCGTGACGTGGCACTGACGCCGGGTAGCACCTACGAGTACCGTGTCGTGGTCACCGACCCGCACGGCAACAGCACGCGCGGCGACTGGAGCCGCGTGGTGATCGCCGCATCCGGGGCGGTGAACATCCCACCGACTGCGAGTTTCACGACCGCCGTGGACGGCGGCGAAGTCATCGTGGACGCGTCGGAGTCTGCGGACAGTGATGGCCGCGTGATGTCTTGTGCCTGGGATTTCGGCAACGGCATCACCGGCACAGGACTGGCGCTGAAGTACGCCTACCCGGCTTCCGGTAGCCATACGATCCGGCTCACGGTGACCGACGATGAGGGTGCGACGGCGATGACGACGCGCACGGTGTCAGTGATGCTGCCGGAGGCTCCCGCGGTGACGGTAATCGCGGCGGATGACTTCGCGGGGCAGGCATCGGACGGATGGGGCGACGCCACTGTAGGCGGCCCGTGGACGCTCTCGGGCGGAGCATCGTCGTTCAGCACGGCCGACGCTGGGTTGATCACGCTGGCGCCGTCGCTCACACGCACGGCACGGCTGGACGCCGTGTCGTCGATGGATTCGATCACGACCGTGCGGGTGTCCAGCGACGTGTCGGCCGCAGGCGGAGTGACGAGCGCGACGGTGCTCGGCCGTGTCGTCGGTTCCGATGTGTATTCGGCTCGGGTGCGGTTCGAGCCGGGTGAGACGGTGAGGATGTACCTGTTGCGAGGCGAAACGCCCCTGGGGGCGATGAGCACGACGTTGGCGGGATACACGCCAGGGACAGACGTGGTCGTCGCGCTGAGCGTTCGCGGAGCATCGCCCACCGAGTTGGGCGCGAAGATGTGGTTTGCGTCGGCGATCGAGCCGGCGAACTGGCAGCTAACGGCGACCGACAGCACCGACGCGCTGCAGGGGCCGGGACGTGTCGGTCTGATGGGGTCGTCGAGCTCGCTATCGACGGTGCCGCGTACGGTGCTGAGCTTCCGCGAGTATTCGGTCACCGATGGGCGTCCTGCCGTGGCTGAGGGGGAGAACCACCCGCCGGTGGCGGCATTCACGACGGCAACGGACGGGTTGCGCGTGGTCGTGGACGCGACGGGCGCGACGGATGTCGAGGGCCCCCTGGCCCGGTACGACTGGAATTTCGGGGACGGGACGACGGGTGACGGTGCCGTTGCTGAGCATGTCTACTCCGCCCAGGGCATCTACACCGTCACTCTCAGGGTGACCGACTCCGATGGCGCCACCGATGTCCGGGAGCGGGTGGTGTCGGTGACAGAAGCGCCGACGACCGACCTCCTCGCCCAGGACGGCTTCGGGCGTGAGATCGCTGACGGGTGGGGACTCGCCGACACGGGAGGTGCCTGGTGGACGCAGGGCGGCGACTCCGCTTTCTCGGTCTCGAACGGCGCGGGGCGTATCGCCTTGGCGCCGTCATGGACGCGGTCGGCTCTGCTGTCGGCAGTGCAGTCGGACGGTGTGGTCGTGCGTGCCACGCTGCGTGCCGACACGATTCCGGAAGGAGCCGGTGCCGCAGCGCTCACAGTGGTCGGCCGGCAGACCGAAACCGGCGCCTATCAGGCCCGCGTGCGCGTGGAGGCCGGCGGGACAGTGCGCCTGTACGTGATGCGAGACGAAGCCGCTCTGGGAGGTGCGAGCCTGGTGCTGCCGGCGCGGTACCGCGCGGGCGACCCCCTCCACGTGAAGGTCCAGGTGTCCGGGATGGGCGAGACCACGATCGCCGCCAAGCTGTGGGCGGACGGAACCCCGGAGCCGGCCGGCTGGCAGCTCACGGGAACCGATCGCACGGACGGGATGCAGCAGCCGGGTGTCGTGGGCGTGCGTGGCGCCGTGTCGAGTGCGGTCACCACCCCGCAGATCACATTCACCGTGACGGATTTCACCGCGACGAGCGTGGGGCCGTGATTGTCGTTCGTGAGGTTATCCACACCGCCGCGAGTGAGTAATCCACAATGAGGCCCGCGGGCCTAAGCAGGGGGGCACAAACGCGTAGGGTGCATGAGATGGCTCTCATGAGCCTCCGGTCTGCTGGGGAGTTGACCGTGTACGTCCTGGGGAAGGCCGCTTCTATGACTCGTTCATTGTCGTTCGCGCGAGCGCGAGCGTACGCCGTCGCGCATCGTCGTCCTGCTGTTCCGCGGCTGCTGGCGGTCGGCGTGGTCGCGTTGATTCTGATCACGACGATCATCGGAACGAGCGGGATGTCGGCGCGGGCTGACGATGCGCCGCCTCCTGCGACGGTGAGCCCGGTGACCGCAGACCCGCTCCCCACCGTGCAGATCAACGGTGTGGTCTGGACGCAGACCGTGGTTGGCGACTGGGTCTACGCCGCCGGGCAGTTCACCAGTGCCCGCCCCGCGGGGTCGGCGCGGGGACAGAACGAGACACCGCGGTCGAACCTGTTGCGCTACAGCATCACCACCGGAGAGCTGGATCCGAACTTCACCCTGTCCGTCAACGGTGCGGTCAATGCATCGACGGCATCACCCGACGGATCGACCGTCTACATCGGCGGTGCATTCACTCGCGTCGGAACAGAGACGCGATACCGCGTGGCCGCGATCGACGTGGCCACCGGCGCGCTGTCGCCGTTGAACGTCGGCACCAACGCCACGGTCTATGGCATGGTCGCCACGGACGATGCTCTTTACCTCACGGGTGGGTTCAGCACGGTCAACAACGTCGCGCGCGCACGTGTCGGAGCCGTCAGCACCACCACCGGATCCCTGCTGCCCTTTAACGCCGTGCTGTCCGGCGCCGGGATCGGGCGCAGCATCGTCGTGTCACCCGACCGCGCCAAGGTCGTGGTCGCTGGCAGCTTTGAGCGAGCCAACGGCCTCACGAATCCCGGAGCCGGTATCGCCGCCCTCGATGCGACAACCGGCGCGAGCCTGCCGTGGGCGATGAACTCGGTGCTGCGCAGCTCAGGATCCTTCGCCGGATTCATGGGTCTCAGTTCGGACGAGTCTGGGGTGTACGGCACCGCGTACTCGCAGGCCGCCATGCGCCTCGAGGGTTCGTTCCACGCGGACTGGGAGGGCGGCGCACTCGTGGCGATGGAGGACTGTCACGGCGACAGCTACTCGATCGTGCGCTTCCGCGGCGTGGTCTACAAGGCTTCCCACACTCACTTCTGCGGCAACATCGAGGGTGGTTTCCCACAGGAAAGCACCTGGTTCTACAACCACGCTCTTGCCTACACGATGGATCCGACCACGGTGACGATTCTGCCCAACCGCACCGAGGCGGGATCGTATGCCTCCTACAGCGGTCAGCCTTCGGCGAAACTCCTGCCCTGGTACCCGCACTTCACCCCCGGAACCTACACCGGACAGGATCAGGCCGGCTGGAACGTGACTGCGGGTGGCGACTACGTCGTCTACGGAGGCGAGTTCCTCTCGGTGAACGGATCGCCGCAGCAGGGGCTCGTCCGCTTCGGCACAGCCGACGTCGCACCGAACGCCCAGGGGCCCGTCATTCAGGGCGCGGCCTTCAAAGTGACCATCACCAGTCCCAAGAAGGGACAGGCGCTGTTGAAATGGACGAGCAACTACGACTACGACGATGCGGAGCTGACCTACACGGTCGAACGCCGCGACAGCGCCACGTCGCTGTACACGACTACTTCGACGTCATCGCGGTGGAGCCGTCCCGCCCTCTCCTTCCGTGATGTGGCTCTGACGCCGCGCAGCACCTACGAGTACCGCGTTGTCGTCTCCGACCCGCACGGCAACAGCACGCGCAGCGACTGGACTCGCGTGGTGATTGCCGCCTCCGGGGCGTTCAATGTCGCGCCGACCGCGAGCTTCACGGCAAACGTCGACGGCGGCATGGTCGCCGTCGACGCATCGGCCTCCACTGACAGCGATGGGCGGGTGATGTCGTATGCCTGGGACTTCGGTAACGGCGTCACAGGCACCGGCCTCGCGCTGAAGTACTGGTACCCGGCTTCCGGAACCTACACGATCCGACTCACCGTCACCGATGACGAGGGCAAGACGGGGGTGACGACGCGCAACGTGACGGTGGTGGTGCCCGAGGCTCCGGCGATGACCGTGATCGCGGCAGACGAATTCGCGGGTCAGGCCGTAGATGGATGGGGCGATGCCTCCGTGGGCGGCACATGGACGCATTCCGGCGGAGGGTCCTCGTTCAGCACGTCCGACGGAGGACTCGTCACGCTCGCGCCGTCGCTCACTCGCAGCGCCCGGCTGGAGGGTGTGTCCACGATGGACGCGATCACGACAGTTCGCGTGTCCAGCGACGTGGCCGCGGCAGGTGGAGTGACCAGTGCCGCCGTGCTGGGCCGTGTGGTGGGTCCCGACATGTACTCGGCCCGCGTGCGCTTCGAGCCGGGGGGAACGGTGCGGCTGTACCTGCTGCGCGGCGAGACTCCGCTGGGCGGGAGCAGTGTGGTGCTCTCCGGTTACACCCCTGGCAAAGACGTGATGGTCGCGCTGAGCGTTCGCGGTGCGTCGCCCACGCAGCTCGGCGCGAAGATGTGGTTCGCCTCCACTGTGGAGCCGGTCGAGTGGCAGCTCACCGCGACCGACAGCACCGATGAACTGCAGGGGCCGGGAAGTGTCGGCCTCATGGGCTCGTCGAGTTCGCTGTCGACGGTGCCGCGCTCAGTGCTGCGCTTCAGCCAGTACTCCGTGCACAACGGCCGTCCCGCGGTGGCCGAAGGGGCGAACAACCCGCCCGTAGCAGCTTTCACCACCGCGACCGACGGACTTCGCGTGGTGGTCGATGCGACCGGATCCACGGATACCGAGGCGCCACTTGCTCGTTACAGTTGGGACTTCGGAGACGGCACGACGGGCGAAGGCGCCGTGGCCGAGCACACCTACGTTGAGCAGGGCGCCTACCCCGTCACGCTGACCGTCACTGACTCCGACGGTGCCACCGATTCCCGAGAGCGGGTGGTATCGGTCGCCGATGCGCCCGTAGGCGACGCGCTCGCCGCGGACACCTTCGGACGGGACGTGACCGATGGGTGGGGAATCGCCGATACCGGTGGCGAATGGTGGACGCAGGGTGGGGCCGCGGCGTTCTCGGTTGCGGGCGGTGCCGGACGGATCTCACTCGCTCCGTCATGGACGCGGGCGGCCGCCCTGTCCGCAGTGCAGTCGGATGCAGTCGTCGTCTCAGCCACAGTGCGCGCCGACGCGGTTCCGGAAGGGGCCGGTGCCGCGGCGCTGACACTGATCGGCCGACAGACAGACACCGGCGCCTACCAGGCTCGCGTGCGCATCGAAGTCGGGGGCGCGGTGCGCCTCTACGTGATGCGTGACGAGGCGGCACTCGGTGGTGCCAACTTTGTGCTGCCGGACAAGTATCGGCCTGGCGACCCGATCCACGTCAAGGTGCAGGTCACCGGGACCGGAGAGACCACGGTTGCGGCGAAGATGTGGGCGGATGGAGCACCCGAGCCGACCGCCTGGCAGCTGACCGGCACGGATCGCACGGACGGTCTGCAGCAGATGGGGACGGTGGGCGTGCGCGGCTCCATGTCGAGTGGTGTCATCACCCCGCAGCTCACGTTCACCGTGACCGAATTCGCGGCATCGAGCGTGGCGCAGTGACGGCCGCGCACGAGGAGGCCGCGGGCGGCCGTCGAGGTGGCGCACGCAGGCGCGTCGCGCTGATCGCGCTCGCCGTCGTTGCCGTCGTTGCCGTGGTCGTGGTGATCCTGGCCTTGCGAGGCAGCGGAGAGGATGCTGGGGTCGCGGGTGCCACCCTGGCTCCGTCTGATTCGCGCTCTGCGACCGCGACTGCATCGGCCGCCGCACCCACGGCTGAGCCGGAGCCGGCGGAATCCATCGCGCCGCTGCCGCCGCCGACACCGCCCGAGGGTGCGCAAGAGCAGCCCATCGCACCGGAGCAGGAACCGGTGGCGCCGACGGAGACGGCGATGGGCGCGGACGGAGCGAGCGTGGCGTTGGTGGGGACCGAGGCTCTCGACGTGGTCGGACAGCTGCCCGGGGAGGTATCGGGTGCAGGCATGAAGGTCACGGTTGAAATCACCAACACCACGGATGCACCCATGAACATGGACTACGTTGCGGTGAACCTCTACACCGGGAATGAGCGCACGCCCGCGCTGCCGATTCCGTCCGCGGACTCCGGCGGATTCGGAGGCGAACTCGCCGTCGGCGAATCCGTGACGGCAAGCTATGTCTTCCTCCTGGATGAGGACGTGCGCGGAGACGTGTTGATCGGTGTCGACTACCTTCCGGGCGCTGCAACGGTGACCTTCCGGGGCTCACTCGATGGCTGAGCCTGTCGTCGGCCATCGGCACGAGGGCCGGAGTAATCCACAGGAAGCACGACCGAGCCACAACGCCCTCCGGTCAGCCCGTAGGGTGCCGGAGGGTGGATATCTCGAGTCCGCCTCGGTCCGCTGGGGAGCCGACCGAACGAATCCGGGGAAGGTTCGCTCACGTGGCACGACTGTATTCATCCGCTCGACGGTCGCATAGCCCCTCGGGCCGCCCCCGCAGAGGCGCGCTCATTCGGGCGATCGCCGCCGTCGTGGGCGGAGTGCTCATCGGTGCGCTCGCGGCCCCACCCGCGTTTGCGGATGCCGGTGTGGTGGTCCGTGCAGAAGGGGACGAATCCGCGCCCGGAGCCGCAGGCGTCGCTGCTGGAGCCGCGGGCGTCGCATCCAGCGCGGCGGGCGTCGCTGTTGGAGCCACGGGCATCGCGTCTGGCGCAGTCGATCCAGGTGCGGGCACGCCTGTCGGAGCGGATGCCGCGGTCGCGGCTGCCGCGGACCCCGCACTGCCCGCCACCGTGACGGCCGACCCGCTGCCCACCGTGCAGATCAACGGCGTGGTGTGGAAACAGCTGGTTGTCGGCGAGTGGGTCTACGTGGCCGGACAGTTCACGAGCGCCCGTCCCGCCGGTGCCACGGCAGGGACCAACGAGGTGCCGCGTCAGAACCTGCTGCGATACCGCCTCAGCACGGGTGAGCTGGACCGCGGGTTCGCGATTCCCGTGAACGGGGCCATCTACGCGCTCGCACTGTCGCCCGACGGTCGCACGATCTATCTCGGCGGTGCGTTCACTCAGATCGGGACGGAGACGCGCTACCGGATCGCAGCGCTCGATGCGGCGAACAGCACCATCCTTCCGCTGAACGTGGGGGCGAATGCCGGTGTGTATGGCCTGGCGGTGACCGACGACACGCTGTACGCCATCGGTGGCTTCAGCACGCTCAACAATCAGCCGCGGGCTCGGGTCGGTGCGGTGAGCACAATCACGGGGAAGCTGCTCCCGTTCCAGGCGACGCTCGCGGGCAGCGGGATCGGCCGCAGCGTGATCGTGTCGCCCGATCGGTCGAAGGTCGTCGTGGCAGGTAGCTTCGAGTCCGTCAACGGCTCGACCACGCCGGGTCGCGGCATCGCCGCGCTGGATGCGCAGACCGGTGCCGTCCTGCCGTGGGCCATGAACGCTGTCATCCGCAACGCGGGGTCGGCGACGGGCTTCATGGGACTCACCTCCGACGCCACCAGTGTCTATGGCAGTGGCTACTCCTTCGAGGGCGGCGGATTGGAGGGGACGTTCCGCGCCTCCTGGAGCGACGGCAGCCTCATCACGATGGAGGACTGCCACGGCGACGTGTACGACGTCGCGCTGTTCGGCGGTGCGCTGTACGACGCGGCCCACACCCACGCGTGCGAAACCATCGAGGGCGGCTTCCCCGACGAGGTTCCCGAGTTCCATAACCATGGCTTGGCCTTCCTGATGGAGCCGAGCGGACGTGTGCTCGCTGAGAATCGAGTTCCCGACTACGCGACCTTCGGCGGGCAGCCGGCGGCCACGCTCCTGCACTGGTATCCGATCTTCAAGCCCGGGACCTTCACCGGACAGAACCAGGCCACCTGGACCGTCACCGCGGCCGGGGACTACCTGATCTACGGCGGAGAGTTCCTCACCGTCCAGGGCGTACCCCAACAGGGGCTCGTGCGATTCGCGACCAGCGCGGTCGCTCCGGAGAAGCAGGGGCCTGTGCTCACGGGCGGCGGCTTCGCGGTGCACGTGGCGAGTACCACCAGCGGAGAGGCCCTGCTCACATGGACCAGCAATCACGACCCTGACGATGCCGTGCTCACCTACACCGTGGAGCGGCGAGGGACGGCGACGCCGGTGTTCACCACCTCGTCCCGGTCGACGCGGTGGGATCGCCCGACGCTGACCTATCGAGACACCGGGCTGGAGCCGGGGTCCACTCAGGAGTATCGCGTGGTGGTGGCGGATCCACATGGGAACAACACCGCGACGGATTGGGCGCGCATCGTGGTCAGCACCGGCGGCACGCCGGAATGGAACATCATTGCTGCCGACGCCTTCGGGCGCAGCGAGACGGCCGGCTGGGGGAATGCCGCGGTCGGCGGGCGGTGGCTCACCAACGGTGGTGCGGCCGCATTCGGGGTGTCCGACGGGCGCGGGCAGGTCGCACTGTCTCCGGGACAGACTCGCAGTGTGCTGTTAGACGGTGTCTCCACCACGGACAGCATCAGCACCGTGCGCGCCTCTGTCGATCGGGCATCGGCCGGCGGCGTCGTGAGCGGAATGGTCCTCGGGCGAGTGGTGGGATCAGCCGTGTACTCGGCACGTCTCCGGTTCGAGCCCGGCGGCACGGTTCGCCTCTATCTGCTGCAGGGCGAGACCCCACTCGGCGGCAAGAGCATCGTGATCTCCGGCTACACACCCGGCGACGACGTCAACGTCGAGCTCAGCGTCCGCGGAACATCGCCGACCCAGCTGGCCGCGAAGATGTGGTCCAGTCGAACTGCAGAGCCGGGCGAATGGCAGCTCACCGCCACCGATGCGACGGCCGCCCTGCAGACTGCCGGTCCCATCGGCCTGGCCGGTTCCTCCAGCTCGCTGTCCAGCGTGCCGATCACCACCCTCAGCTTTGATGACTACGAGGTGTCCGACGGCCGTCCGGCCGTGGCGGACGGTGAGAACCACCCACCACGCGCGGACTTCACCGCGACCACCGACGGTCTCCTGGCGTCCTTCGATGCGTCCGCCTCCTTCGACGACGAGGGGCCGATCGCCAGCTACCAGTGGGACTTCGGCAACGGGACGCGGGGGGCTGGCGCTTCCGCGCAGGCCACGTACGCCCAACAGGGGCAATACACCGTCACTCTCACCGTGACCGACTCTGACGGAGCCAGCGACAGCCGATCGCGGAACATCGCGGTCACGGCCCCGCCGATCGGGGAAACGTTGGCCGCCGATACATTCGCCCGCACCGCCACCGGAGCGTGGGGACTCGCTGATACCGGTGGCCCCTGGCAACTGAGCGGCGGCGACACGGCGTTCAGCGTCGCGCCGAGAGCCGCCGGCATCCTGCTGCAGCCGTCGTGGACGCGCGCCGCTATGCTTCCCGCCGTCCTCAGCGATGCGGTAAGCGTGTCGACGTCATTCCGTGCGGACAGTGTGCCGACCGGAACCGGTGCCGTGGCGCTGACGGTCGTGGGCAGACAAACGTCGACCGGTGCCTATCAAGGACGAGTTCGTGTGGAGACCGACGGGGCGCTGCGCTTGTACATCATGCGCGATGAAGCCGCACTGGGCGGCGCGAGCGCCGTGCTGCCGGGGGCCTACCGACCCGGGGAGCTGATCCACGTGCGGCTCCAGGTGACCGGTACCGGACCAACCACCCTCGCCGCGCGCATGTGGCGCGACGGAGAGCTGGAACCGACCGCCTGGCAGCTGACGGCGACCGATCGCACTGACGGCTTCCAGCAGCGCGGGAGTGTAGGACTGCGCGGGACGATGTCGTCGGCAGCCACGACCCCACGCATCCAGGTGACCGTCACCGACTTCCACGCGACAGCCGTCGTGCCCTAACCCGGCACCCCTGGCCCGGGCACCGCACCGCGTGGCACGGGTCCGCACCCCTGTCTGGCGTGCCCCTTTCCGGGATCCCCGTCGGTGCACTGCTTGTTGTGCTAACCGCGAGACTCCCGTCTGTGGGCGATAATCGCCGCGTCGCCCAGATTCTCACCCACAGACGGAAGTCTCGCGGATGATGGTGGGGGCCGAGACGACACGGTGCTGTGGTGCCGTGGCGGTGTGGCCGTGTGGTGGTGTGGCGGCCGAGACGACACGGTGGCGTGGTGGCGTGGTGGCGTGGTGGCGTGGTGGCGTGGTGGCGTGGTGGCGTGGTGGCGGTGTGGCGCCGTGAACGAGGGCGTGTGGCGTGATCAGCGGCGCGGTGGTGAGAGAGACGACGGTGAGAGCTCCACGCGAGAGCGGGGGAGGCGTGCGCGTTCGGTGTTTGAGAGCAGGGCGCACGCGAGCAGCAGGGCAAGGGTGTTGTAGCTCGTGAGGAGTGGGCTGAAGAACATGTCCCACACGCCGAGGGCGAGCAGCAGAGCCAGCAGCGCTGACCCGCGACGCAGCGACACTCGCACGGCCGCCGCGTGCACCGAGACGGCGAGCAGCAGCAGAGCGAAGAGCGCCCCGGGCAGCCCGAACCGGATCCACAGATCGCCCAGCACGGAGTGAACCTCGAAATGGCCGCCGAACAGGTACCGATCGACGTAGCCGTTGTCGGGGTCGTAGGTGAGGGCCTCCATTCCGCTCTTTGCGATGATCACGTCCATCGTGTTCGGCAGAGTCCCGCTGCCGTATCCGAGAGGCTGCGCGCTGAGCAGTGCGGTCGAAGCCCCGAGCTCGGGCCTGCCGCCGGTGATCAGCGAACCGCTCGCATCCAACTGTGCCTGGGTGCGCTGCTGGGCCACAGAACCGAGCACGCCCTCCACCAGCAGCGTCTGGGTCACGAGGAAAACGGTGATTCCCAGCACTGCCAACCCGCCGAGCGTGAGCCATGGGCGCGATCGGAGCTGACGGGGAGGCACGAGCTGCATCAGCACCAGAGCCCCGGCGATGAGTGCGAACGAGGAGAAGGACCGAGAATCCGCTGCCACCGAGATGACCGCAACGACTCCCAGGATCAGAAGCTCGCCCCACCGACGGCGACGCATCGCCAACGCCAGAGCGAGGAAGGCGAGAGGAAAGGACAACGAGAACTTCCAGAGGTTGGTGGTGTTCCCGCCCGTGATCGCGACGTTCACCAGAGCTCCGAGGGCGAACGCGATCGCCAGATGGGAGGTGGCGAGCTGGGTGCGGGCCCACAGCAGCAGGCCGATGCCCGAAAGCATCGACAGCAGCGTGAACGACTCGCGCAGGAGCAGTGATTCGTCGACCACACGGTCGCCCGTGAACACCAGAGACAGAACAGCGCCGCTCGCCAGGGCCAGGGTGCCCAGGATCATCAGCGATCGTGCCCACCGGAACATCCGCAGCGCCGGCCACCACACCGGGAGAAGCAGGAGCGCCGCGATGATCGGAAGCGTGAGCCCCGGTCCGAAGGCGAACCGCATGCCGACGAGAGCGGACGCGACTGCGGCCAGAGCCCGGCTGGTGCCGGTGCGCACGGCCGGCGGCGTGTTCGTCGCGGTCATCTGTCGGCACCGTTCCCTGTGGCCAGATGTGGGGTGCGCATGGTTGGCGGCGTGTTCAGCGTGGTCATCTGTCGGCCCCCTTCGCTGCCGCCAGCGCCGACGTGGGTGTGCGCCGCGGACGACGGTGTCATGACTCTCCACCGCTTCCGACCGTCGGCATCAGCCGATCCCGATGGCGGTGGATCGCGATCACGTACGGCACGATCTGACACACCAGCACCGCCGCCGCATTGGCGAGCGGTGGGCCGGCCGCACCGAGCGATGGCACCAGCAGCACCGCGCCGATGAGGCTCAGCACCGCCATCGCGAGGGTCGGGATCACCTGGAAGCGAATTCCCGCGGGGTCCATGAGGAACATGCCGAGGGGATACAGCACCGCCTGGCAGGTGGCCATCGTGCCGAACGCGAGGATGGTGCCGAGGCCCACCTCGAACACGCCGTGCGTGGCGAAGCCGAAGAGCCAGGGCCCGACCAGGGCAACGCAGAGTGATGCAACGGCAGCGCCACCACCGAACGCCACCGCGAGCAGGCCCGGCCCACGTCGCAGCTCACCGCGGGCGCGCGCCCGCGCCCAGAACGGCCACAGCGCGACGCCCGCCGCCGAGATCAGACCGATCAGCGCAAAGAAGACCTGCGCGGCGGCGTTGTACTCGGCCAGGCGGGTGACGGTCCCCTGTTGCGCCACCGCGTATCGCTGCGCGGCCAGTGCGAGCGGCGGCGAGATCAGCTGCGCCAGCATCGGCCAGCCGATGTCCATCACCCGCGCCCCCGGGTAGCGCCGCGGACGAGGGACCCGCCGCAGCGCGATCCCCACGAGGGGGCGCAGGGTGAGCGCCGTCATCGCCAGCCCGACGCCGGCGGCCGTGAGCGCGGCGACGAACGACCCCACCGCAAGAAACGCGGCGTCTGCGCGGACCTGCGTCCACACCCAGACGAGCAGGAGGGTGAGAGGCGAGACGAGTCCCTGCACCAGGATCACGATGTGATTGCGTCGTGCACCGAGGAGGAGGCGCGTCCAGACACCCAGCGGCACGGTGGCAGCGTAGAGCGTGCAACACACCAGAGCCGCATCCTCTGCGCCGGGCAGATCCCCCGCGGAGCCGAGCAGCAGGCGCCAGCCGCCTGTCAGCCGCAGGGTGATCCCCACGATCAGCACAACTCCCGCGAAAGCGCAGAGGATGCGTTCGACGGAGGTCAGCTGATCGCGCACTCGTGCGTCCCGCCGGGGATCGTCGCTCGCCGCCACCGAGCCCACCAGTGCCGCCCCCGCGCCCAGATCGCTGAACGTCAGCAGCGACGGCAGCGCGGTGAGGACACCGAACAGCGCGTAGAACGCTTCCCCCGCACCGCCCGTGATCACGCGGACGGTGAGGATGCCGCACACGAACGCGACGAGCGTGGTGGCGGCCTTGGCGAGAACGGAGGCGAGTGCGTTCACAGGCGCCGGCGCACCCACCCGAGGAGGCGGCGCCCGCGGGGAGCCGGTGGCTCGTCATCGCCGTAGTAGACGCTGCTGACCGCGGTACGAGAGTCGTTGAGGACGATCCCCAGGGCACGCCGATCTCCGACGGTGAGGGCACGCAGCGAGCGCTGCAGGTTGGCTCGTGGCGTGCGTCCCGATCGCACGATCAGAATCGTGCCGTCCACGATCGGCAGCAGCCACTGCGCATCGCTGACGGCGATCACGGGCGCCGTGTCGACGATGACGTAGTCGTAGCTCGACCGCGCCTGCGCGATAACCGCTCGCAGCTGGTCGGTGGCGAGTACCTGCCCGGGGTTCGGCGGCAGCAGTCCGCTGGTCAGCACGCGAAGATTCGGCACCGCCCAGGTCTGCACCGCGCTGTCCAGAGTCTCCTCCCCGAGAAGCACGGAGGTGAGACCGACCGCGGACTCCAACTGGGTGAACTCCGCAGCGGATGGCCGACGAAGATCAGCCTCCAGATACAACACGCGATAGTTCATCTCCGCGAGGGTGAGGGCGAGGGCGAGGCTCACCGAGCTCTTGCCCTCGGCGGCATCCGCGGAGGTGATCATGAGCACGCGGTGCTTTTCCTGCAGGTCCAGGAACCGCAGGGATGCGGTGACCTGTCGCATCGCCTCGGCCAGTGCGCCGTCCGGGGTGACGCGGACGGTGCCAGCGAGGGTGCGCCCGTCGGCGACATGACCCACCTCGCCCAGCACGGGCGTGTCGGTGAGCGTCTCGATGTCGGTGCGCGTCGCGAGGCGGGCGCTGAATCGCCGATCCGCCACCGCCGCGAGCAGACCCAGTGCCAGCCCGAGCACTGCTCCGCCGCCGATGAAAACGCGCGTGTCCGGGGCGAAAGCCGCGGTCGGCAGCGTCGCGGGCGCGATGATGTCGACGCGCACCGCGGCGTCTCCTCCCGACACCCGTGGCGACGCATCCTCGACCGCAACGGTGAGCTCGGCGGCCACGGCGTCCGCGATGCGCTGGGCGGCCTGCGGATCCTCATCCACCGCCTGCAGATCGATCACCACGGTTCCGAGACGTGCCGACGCGGACACGCGCCCGGCGAGCTCCTTCGTGGTGGTGTCGATCCCGAGCTCGGTGATCACGGGATCCAGCACGAGCGGCGAGGATGCGAGCACCGTATATGTCTGCACCAGGCTCTGTACGTACGTGGCACCCTGGACGAGCTCGCTCGTGGTGTCGCCGCGGTCGGCGATCACCATCACCGAAGCCTGGGAACGGTACTGGTCCGGCAGGAACTGCGCGGTGGTGAAACCGACCGCTCCGCCGAGCACGAGGAGCAGCAGGATGACGATCGCATGGCTGCGAATCGCTGCGGCGTAGTCGTGTAGGGTCATGCCTCGGGTTCTCCGATCGACTGGGACAAACGATCCGGATGGGACCGCGGCGGAAAGGATGGTGCGGCATGGGGAACCGCATGCTCTTCGTCTGTCACGCGAATGAGTGCCGCTCGCCGGTGATGGCGGGCACGATGATTGCGGCTCTGGAAGCCGCTGTTCGCCAGGACGATTGGCGGGTGAGCAGCGCCGGCACGGACTCGCGCGGTGGATCGCTGTGTCCGGTGGCGGTCGGTGTTCTCTCGGACACGATGGATCCCCAGCTCCTCGCCGATTTTCAGGACCACTTCGTCTCGACACCGATCGCGCAGCGCACCCTGGAGCGCGCCGACCTCATCATCACGGCGTCGCGCGAGGAGCGATCGGCGATCGCGCTGCGCGTGCCGGCGGCGCGCCCGCGCACGTTCACGCTGCGGGAGGCGGTGAGCCTCGGTGCCGGCGATGGGGAGAGCGCGGTGGACCTCGCAGAGTATGCGGATATCCTTCATGAGCGGCGTGGTCTCACCGGTGCCGCATCTCACCGCCGACTTCTGGCCCTCAGGAAGAGCAACGATCCGAATGACATCCCGGACGTCCACCATGCCGCCCTTCGCGCGCACCGCGCGGGACTGCAGGAGGTGCGGGAAGCCGCGCACGCCCTGGCTTCGGGCATCCTCGCGGCGATCGGGGAGTGACGCGTGACCGAAGAACGAGCGGGCACGCCCGTCCTGAGCATCATCGTTCCCACCTTCAACGAGGCGGGAAACGTCGCCGAGCTCGTCACCCGCGTGAGCACCGCGATGCGCGGCACGGCCGTGGAGGTCATCTTCGTCGATGACTCCACCGACGACACTCCGCAGCGCGTGGAATCGGTCGCCGGCACCGCGCCGATCTCGGTGCGGCTGATCCATCGCGATCAGCCGCGTGGCGGACTCGGCGGTGCCGTGCTGGAGGGTATCGCCGCAGCGCATTCCGACCTGTGCGTCGTCATGGACGGAGATCTGCAGCACCCGCCGGAGACCATCTCCGCGCTGCTCGCGAAGCAGCAGGAGGGCGACTACGACGTGGTCGTGGCCTCGCGCTACACCGGCGACGGTACCGCGGCCGGCCTCTCGGACCGCATGCGCGTCTTCGTCTCGCGCATGTCCACGCTGGTGACCAAGGCGATGTTCCCGATCCGCCTGCATACCGTGAGCGACCCGATGACCGGGTTCTTCCTGCTCGATCGCACGCGCATCGACACAGAGCGACTGAAGCCGCGCGGCTTCAAGATCCTGCTGGAGATCCTGGCGCGCCAGAACCTGAACGTCGCCGAGGTGCCGTTCAACTTCGCCGGTCGTCATGCCGGAGAGTCGAAGGCCTCGGTGAAGCAGGGCTTCCGTTTCCTCACCCAGCTCGCCTACCTGCGCTTCGGCCGCATGAGCGCGTTCGCGGTGATCGGCGGAATCGGCGCACTCGCGAACCTCGGCATCATGGCCGGACTGCAGGAACTCGGCATGGGCTACGTGTGGGCCGCCATCATCGCGGCCGTTCTCACGATCATCGGGAACTTCCTGCTGATCGAGCGGTTCGTGTTCCGCGACATGCGCGAAGGTGCCTCGACGGTGTGGTCGCGACTGGTCAAGTCGTTTACGTTCAACGCTGTCGAAGCGGTGGTGCGCATCTTCGTGATCTGGCTGGCCGTGCAGACGTGGCATCTCGCCCCGGTGCTCGTAGCCGCCGTCACGCTGGTGATCGCGTTCGTGGTGCGCTACGTGTTCCACGCCCTGGTGGTCTACGCACCCCGCACGGGAGCGGACGTGTCGGCACGCGAGCGCAGCGAGGTCTGACACCGCCTCAGGCATCGACGCGCTCGACAACCTGGCGACGCAGCAGCTTCGCGAGCGGATGGATCGTACGCCCCGCGACCAGGTCGCGGGCGAGAGCTTCATACCCATCGGCGACCTCGTCCCAGCGGAATGCGGTGCGTGCGCGACGCTGTCCGGAGGTGGCGGCGGCGCGGACTGCCTCGATGTGCGCTTCCACGTCGGTGAGAGCGGCGACGACGCCGTCGGCGTCCTGGAAGAACCACCCCGTCTCATTCAGCGTCTCGCGGTTGAAGTCGACGTCGTAGGCGATGACGGCGGTCCCGGCGCCCATGGCGCGCAGCAGGGACGGATTGGTGCCGCCGACGGAATGGCCGTGCAGATAGGTGTGCGCGTGGCGATAGAGGTCATCGAGCTGACTCTGCTCGTACACGCCGCCGAGGAGCCGGATGCGGGAGTCGTCGTCGGCGATCCGCTGAATCTCGGCCGTGTAGGCCGCACCGTAGGGCGCGGATCCCACCACCACGAGGGGCAGGCGCGCGGCGGAGCGCCGGTACCCGTCGACGATCTCCCGCACGTGATTCTCCGGCTCGAAGCGGGCGACCACCAGGTGGAATCCATCGGGCTGGAGGTCGTACTTCCGAAGTGCCGATGACGGCGACGCATCATGCTCGAGGATCGGGGCGCCGTAGCGGAGCAACTCCGTGGGCACCCCGAACTCCGCCCGGTAGTAGTCGGCGATTCCGGGAGCATCGGCGATCAACGCGTCGGCGGTGCGGACTCCGCGACCCTCCGCCCACCGGTAGTAGTCGCGTCCACGCCCGCTCCACTTTGCCCGTCGCCACTCCAGACCGTCCATGTGCAGCGCCGTCGGGACCCCGCGCACGCGCAGCAGCGGCAGGAAGGGCGCGTTGGCCGCGTTGAAGACGAACGCCACATCGGGTCGATGCGCCATCGCATGCAGCGTGGACAGCGCGGTGTGGCTGAGGGTCTCGGCCTGCTTCACGGGGAGCGCGGGCAGATGCACCAGGCGCATGCCGTGGTAGCGCTGGGCGCGATGGACCGAGCCGCGACAGTACACGGTGACTTCATGTCCGCGCTCGGCCAGGCGCCCCCCGATCTCCTCGACCGCTGTTTCGAAACCACCGTAGGCGGCGGGAACGCCGCGGGTGCCGATCATCGCAATGGACAGCGGTGCGGGCATCAGTATGCTCCTCGTGCGAAGAACATCACGCGGACGGTGCGCCACATGATGATGAGGTCAGATAGCAGGGACCAGTTCTCCACGTAGCGCAGGTCGAGGCGCACGCTCTCGTCCCAGGTCAGGTCGCTCCGGCCGGAGATCTGCCAGAGGCCGGTGATACCCGGCTTGATGTAGAGCCGACGCGACACGACGCCCGAATAGGTGACGACCTCTTCGGGCAGCGGCGGGCGCGGACCCACGGCGCTCATGTCGCCCTTCAGCACGTTCCAGAACTGCGGCAGCTCATCGAGCGAGAGACGCCGGAGCACGCGGCCGATGCGCGTCACGCGCGGATCTTCGCGCATCTTGAACAGCGGACCTGCACCGTCGCTCGCGTGGACCAGAGCGGCGATCTCCGCATCGGCTCCCACGCGCATGGTGCGGAACTTGACCATGCGGAACGACTTTCCGTCGCGGCCGATGCGCTCCTGGCGATAGAAGAGGGGGCCGCGTGAATCCAGCGGGATGAGGATCGCCAGCGGCACCGTGATCAGTGCCACCACCACGAGACCGACGAGGGCCACCGCGATGTCCAGCGCCCGCTTGAGGACGAACTGACCTCCGTCGAATGTCGGGATGCGAACCTGTATGAGCGGCAGGCCGTCGACCGGGCGCAGCGAGATGCGAGGGCCGGCGACGTCAGCGAGTCGGCTGCCGAGGATGAGCTCAGCGGCGGTCCCCTCCAGCTCCCACGACAATCGCTTCACGTAGTAGGGGTCATCGTCGTCCTGGCTGACGACGATGATGGTGTCGGCGGCGAGCTCGGCGGCCGTGCGCGCGGCAGTGCGTGCGCTGCCGACCACCGGATAGGGTCGGCCGTCGACCACGAGCGATGCGAGCGCGCTGCGAGCGTCTCGGTCGCCGGTGAGCACGGCTCCCACCACCAGATGTGCTCGTTGACCGTCGCGATGCAGCGCTTCGATCACATACTCGACATCGCGGGTCTCGCCCACCACCAGGGTGCGAGAGACGTAGTGACCGAACAGTCGTTCATGCAGTAGCCATCGCCGCCAGCCCCACCGTCCGATGAGGAGCAGGAACAGCCCCAGCGGCAGCGAGACGAGAAGCTGCAGTCGCAGCCCTTCGGCCTGCACGACGACGAACGCGGCCGCAAGCGCGCCGAAGGCGAGCCCCGTGGCGCCGAGCACGCGGGCGTACTCGGTCGTGCCGCTGCCGAAGACGGCTGCCTCCCGCGACCGGAAGAGAACCAGCGTGATAAGCCAACACGCCGCCACGAGGAGCGGGAGGGCGAAGGCACCGCTCAGGACCTGAGCCGTCTCCGCCGGCGACAGCGCCGGGATCGGGAAGAACAGCAGCGCTCGCGGCCCGATGGTCGCAGCGAAGACGGCGAGGATGTCCGTCCAACGGATGCGGCGTCGGTAGCGCCGCTCCCAGCGCCGCCGGATATCGAGCGCCGAGCCCGCCGTGGGGGGAGATGCCGCGGTTCCGAAACGGGGCACCTGCGGCTCACGCCCGGAGTGGGGGGAACGGGACGTGGTAGCACCGGAGTGAGTCGCGGCGAAGCGAGCGGCGCCGGAGTCGCCTCCTCCGGACTGATCCGTACGGTCCTGATCCGTACCGTCCCGATCCGTGTTGTGCTGGCCTGTACTGTCCTGATCCGTGTTGGGCTGATCGACACTGTCCCGCGCGACATCGTCCCGATTCGCGCCGTCCCATTTCGCTGCCGAAACAGCGCGAACACCGCCATCCGGGACGCTGCGTGGAATCGTGTCCTCATCGATGGAGTCCCCGCCGCCTGGCCATCCGCCGCGCGGGAGGAGTCGCGCGTCGAGGTGTCCTCGGCGCGCGTCAAGTCGGTGTCCGGTTCCGCGCTCCAGCGCGGTCATCGTTGCATCCCCTGCACGTTCGTGTCCCCACATCACACCGTGCCCGCCCCAGCGGGTCACACGTCATCCCCATGACGTGTATCGCGCGCGCTTCGAGATCGCGTACGCAAGTTCGAGCACTCTACGGGGGATCGCCAAGCGGGGTCGGCGTCTATCCACAGGGGTGGATCAGGCCGTGTGCTCCAGGTGTGCCACCAGGCGTTCGCGTGCGCGCTGCAGATGACCCCGGAGGAGGGCGGCCGCGCGATCGGCGTCACCGTCGGTGATCGCGCTCAGAATCTGATTGTGCTCGCGGGTGATGTCGGCCACGGTGAGCAGATCGGCGCTCTGCGTGCGGGTCATGCACAGCCGCACCTCATCCGCCAGCATGCGATACACCCGCGAGGTTCGGGGACTGCCCACCGCGTCGACGAGTGCAGAGTGAAAGCGCATGTCGACGTCCACGATAGTGAGCGGATCCGCGTCCGTCAGGTCGGTGAGGAGCGCGTTGGCTCGCTCGCTCTCAGGTGCGCTCGCGCGGCGCCGGGCCAATTCGCGCACGACTTCGGCTTCGATCCGCTCGCGGGTGGAGTAGATGTCGGCGGCATCAGCGGGGCCGAGCTCCGCCACCCGCGCGCTCTTGTGAGCCCCGCGCGTGAGCAGCCCCGCAGCCACGAGCGCCTCGATCGCGGCGCGCACGGTGGGTCGTGCGACGCCATAGTGCGCGGCCGTGTCGACCTCGCCGAGAGGCTGACCCGCCGCCAGGGTGCCGGACAGAATCCGGGTGCGCAGGTCGGCGGTGACGGCATCGACGATCGACACGACGCCCAGATCCGCTGCTGACACGTTGCTCCTCCCGGTGGAGACTGAGTGTATCGACTGCGTATGATCGTCTGCACAGCATACTTGTCTGACAATCTGGAGGATCGATGTCCGGTCATCGGGTTTCCGAAGCCCCCGCGGGTGTTCCCGCCGGGGTCGTGGCGGCCGTCGCGGAGGCGGATCGGATCCGCACGCGCGCCATCGATCGATATGCGTACGCCAGCGACGCATCGCACTACCTCCATGTACCCGACGCCGTGGTGATCGCGAAGGACGCGCAGGAGGTGGCCGCAATCCTGCGCGGCTCCGCCGGTGCCGCGCACGTCACGTTCCGCTCCGGCGGCACCAGCCTGTCCGGTCAGGCCTCCGGCAGCGGGATCCTCGTAGACACGCGTCGCGAGTTCCGCCGGATCGAAGTGCTGGACGGCGGAAAGCGAGTACGCGTGCAGCCCGGAGCCACGCTCCGATCCGTGAACGCGCGCCTGAACCGCCACGGCTATCGCCTCGGTCCCGACCCCGCCAGCGAGGTCGCCTGCACCATCGGCGGTGTGGTGGCGAACAACTCCAGCGGCATGGCGTGCGGCACGGAGGAGAACTCCTACCGCACGATCGAATCCCTCGTACTGGTGCTTCCCAGCGGCACGATCGTCGACACCGGTGCGCCTGATGCGGACGAGCTTCTGCGTGCCCGCGAACCGGAACTTGCGGCGGGGCTCGAGCGACTGCGGGATCGCGTACGGTCCAATCCCGCGTCCGTCGCTCTGATTCGTCGTCAGTTCGCGCTGAAGAACACGATGGGCTACGGCATCAACGCGTTCCTCGACTTCGACTCGCCGGCCGAACTGCTGGCTCACCTGGTCATCGGATCCGAGGGGACGCTCGCCTTCGTCGCGGAGGCCACCTTCCGCACGGTGCCGATCCGACGCGAGATGGCGACCACGCTCGCCGTGTTCCGCAACCTCGACGAGGCGACGCGGTCGCTGCCCGACCTCGTCGCGACCGGCGCTGCCACGCTCGAGCTGATGGACGCCACCTCGCTGCGGGTGGGGCAGAAGCTGCCCGGCGTGCCCGACGCCATCCTCGGGTTCGACGTCGATGCGCAGGCTGCGCTCCTCGTCGAGTACCACGCCGATTCCTCGGACGAGCTCGCGCTGGGAACTGCGGCAGGCGAACGCGTGCTGGCGGGATTCGACCTGCGCGATCCCGCGGTGTTCTCCAGCGATGCCGCTCGTCGGGCCGCAGCGTGGAAGTTTCGCAAGGGGCTCTACGCCTCGGTCGCGGGTGCACGGGAGCCCGGAACCACGGCGCTGCTGGAGGACGTCGTCGTCCCCGTCGAGCGCCTCGCCGCCACCTGCGAATCCCTGCAGGGGCTGTTCGCCCGCTATGACTACGACGACAGCGTGATCTTCGGGCATGCGAAGGACGGCAACATCCACTTCATGCTCACCGACCGGTTCGGTGATGCGGCCAGCGAGAAGCGCTACCTGGGCTTCACGGAGGACATGGTGCAGGTGATCCTCGATGCGGAGGGCAACCTGAAGGCCGAGCACGGCACCGGCCGCGTGATGGCGCCGTTCGTGCGGCGTCAGTACGGCGATGAGCTCTATGACGTGATGGTGCAGCTGAAGCGCCTGTGCGATCCGCGTGGCGTGCTGAACCCCGGCGTGATCATCACCGAGGAGGAGGTCCACCTCGCTGCTGTGAAGCCGGCACCGTCGATCGAGGTCGAGGCCGATCGCTGTGTGGAGTGCGGCTACTGCGAGCCGGTGTGCCCGTCTAAGGACCTCACCCTCACACCGCGTCAGCGCATCGTGGTGCGCCGCGCGATGGCCGTGGCCGAGGAGGCCGGCGATCACGCGCTGGTGGCCGAGCTGGAGAAGGACTACGACTACTCGGGTGTGCAGACCTGCGCCGTGGACGGCATGTGCCAGACCACCTGCCCCGTGCTGATCAACACCGGTGCGCTCGTGAAGCGACTCCGCCGCGAAGATGCCAATCCCGTGCTGGCCGCCGGGTGGAAGGCTGCCGCCGCGGGCTGGGGACCGATGACCACGGTGGCGTCGGCCGCGCTGACGGTGGCCGACGCGATGCCGGTGGGACTCGTCGCCGGCGTCACCAAGATCGGTCGGGCTGTGCTGGGTGCCGACGTGATGCCCGAGTACTCGGCCGACCTCCCCGGCGGCGGTGCCTCGCGCGCGAAAGTGCGCGGGATTCGCGGCTCCGGCGAGGTGCGCGCGGTGTACCTGCCCGCGTGCGTGAACGAAATGTTCGGACCCGACGGCGACGGACCCGGCGCCACCAGCGCCCTGCTGACACTGCTCGACCGCGCCGGCGTCGCGGTGGTCGTCCCCGACGGGATCGGCTCGATGTGCTGTGGCACGCCGTGGTCGTCCAAGGGCTACCAGGCTGGGCACGACCTCATGGCGGACCGGGTTCTCACAGCCGTGCGCGAGGCGACCCGCGGGGGCGAACTGCCGATCATCACCGATGCGTCCAGCTGCACCGAGGGCTTCCACCGGATGCTCGACGGGCAGGGGTTCCGGCTGGAGGACGCGACGACATTCGTCGCGCGCGAGGTGCTGCCGAAGCTCACCGTGGCCGATCGGATCGACTCGCTCACGCTGCACCCGACGTGCTCCTCGGTGCAGCTCGGGATCGATCCCGACGTGCGCGTGATCGCCGATGCTGTGGCGGACGTCGTGAACGTCCCCGCCTCGTGGAACTGCTGCGGCTTCGCGGGGGACCGCGGCATGCTGCACCCGGAGCTCACTGCATCGGCCACCGCGGCGGAGGCCGCCGAGGTCGCCGAACTCGATGCCACAGCGCACGCGTCCTGCAACCGCACCTGTGAGCTGGGCATGGCTCGCGCGACCGGGCGTCCCTACTCCCACATCCTGGAGCTGCTCGCCGCCGCCACGGTATAGTCCGGAGGAAAAGCGGAACGGCCGCGGACACCCCCCAGGGGTCCGCGGCCGTTCTCCTCTCAGCGGGAGTTCTCGGGCTGGCTCAGCTCGCCGGAGGCATGAGGACCGTGTCGATGAGGTACACGGTCGCGTTGGCGGTGTGGACGCCACCGCAGATCACCTTCGCGTCGCCAACCATGAGGTTGTCGCCGCTGCCGGTGACCGTGAGGTCAGCGCCCTGCACGGTCTTGTGAGTGCCCACGATCATCGACGGATCGATCTGACCGGGCACCACGTGGTAGGTGAGGATCGACGACAGCGTGGCCGCGTCGGTCTTCAGGCCGTCGATTGTCGCCGCCGGAATCTTGGCGAAGGCGTCATCGACCGGCGCGAACACGGTGAACTCGCTGCCGTTGAGCGTGTCGACCAGGTTCACGTCCGGGTTGAGCTGGCCGCTGACCGCCGCCACGAGCGTCTTCAGCAGCGGGTTGTTGGACGCGGCTACTGCGACCGGATCCTGCGACATGCCTTGGATCGATCCTGCGCCGTCCGGAACCGCGCTGGCGTAGTCGGCGCAGCCGGGGCCGACCAGGTCTGCGGCGGGGTCCATCGTCATGGCGGGAGCGCTCGTCTCGGCCTTCGTGGGCATCGACGATGCCGCCGGGGTGCTCGCCTCAGCGGCGCTCGACGATCCTGCGGAGCTCGATCCTGTCGTGCAGCCGGACAGGACGAGCACCGCCGCGAAGCCGAGCGATGCGGCTGCGGCGAACTTCTTCTTGGTGCTGAACATCATCAACCTCCGTGTGTTTCGTCGCGGCATTCCCGCGGCGTCGAGGGTTCTTCGGAGTGCGTCGTCGATCGGATGGGAAGAATCTCAAAATTCTTCTGACCAATCCGAATCGCCCCGACATCCGAACTACTCGAGACGAAAGGCGAAGCCATGGATCTGATCATCATTGGTGTACTGGGCGGTCTCATCACCGGGATCTCCCCGTGCATCCTCCCCGTGCTCCCGGTCATCTTCTTGACGGGTGGTGCGCAGTCCGCGGGGTTCGAGACCGACGGCGGGGTGATTCCCGCACGTCGCTCGCGGCCGTACCTGGTGATCGCGGGCCTCGTGCTCAGCTTCAGCCTCGTGACCCTGCTCGGATCCCTCGTGCTGGGACTGCTGAATCTGCCGCAGGACGTGATCCGCTGGGCCGGGATCGCGGTGCTGCTGATCCTCGGCATCGGTCTGATCGTTCCCCGCTTCGAGCAGCTCATCGAGAAGCCGTTCCAGTGGCTCCCCCGTCGCAACGTCGAGAACCGCGGCAGCGGATTCGGGGTCGGTCTCGCGCTCGGCGCAGTGTTCGTCCCCTGTGCGGGCCCCGTGCTCGCTGCGATCATCGTGGCGGGCGCGACCGGGAGGATCGGGCTGGACACCGTGCTACTCACCGTCTCGTTCGCGATCGGGGTGGCGGTTCCGCTGCTGGTGTTCGCTCTCGCCGGTCGTGGTGTGGTGCAGCGTATCCGCGCGTTCCGCACTCGGGAGCGCGGGCTGCGCATCACGGCCGGCATCGCGATGATGGCGCTCGCGGTCGGCCTGGTTTTCAACCTGCCGCAGTACCTCCAGCAGCTGCTTCCCGACTACACCGCCGGTGTCCAGCAGGACCTTCTGGACTCCCCGCAGGGTGAGTCGCTGGGGCTGGGCGGTCTGGTCACCGATGAGAACCGCGATCTCGACAAGTGCGCGAACGACGCGACCGAGCTGCAGAGCTGCGGTACCGCTCCGCAGATTCGTGGGATCGAGGAGTGGCTGAACACTCCGGACGGCGAGGCCGTGAACCTGGAGAGTCTGCGCGGCAAGGTGGTGCTGATCGACTTCTGGGCATACTCCTGCATCAACTGCCAGCGCTCCATCCCGCATGTCGTGGCCTGGAACAAGGCCTACGCCGACGCGGGCCTGCAGGTGATCGGTGTGCATTCTCCGGAGTACGCGTTCGAGAAGAACCCCGCCAACGTGGCCGCCGGAGCGCGTTCCTTCGGGATCGACTATCCGGTCGCGCTGGACAACTCCCTGTCCACCTGGACCGCGTACCGTAACCGGTATTGGCCGGCGCACTACCTGATCGACGCGCAGGGCGTCGTCCGACACATCTCCTTCGGTGAGGGCAACTACGCGACCGCCGAGAAGCTGATCCGCGAGTTGCTGGCCGACGCGAATCCCGGCGAGCAGCTGCCCGCGGCCACCGACGTTGCCGACAACACGCCCGAACTCGGCTCCACCACGCGGGAGACGTTCCTCGGGGCGACCAAGGCGCTCAACTTCGGAGGCGGTGCGACGTATCGCGCCGGAGTGACGTCGTTCTCGTTCCCGGCGGATCAGGCAGCGGACACGTTCGCCCTCGCGGGGGACTGGGACGTGCAGACGCAGTACGCGGCGCCCGCTTCCGGCGATGCGCAGGTGCGGCTGCGGTACCACGCCCGCGAGGTGCGTGTGGTGCTGGCAGGGTCCGGGGATCTCACCGTCACCGATCAGTCCGGCGCTTCCCAGACGATCAGCGTGAGTGGGACGCCGCGATCGTATGAGCTGCTCTCCGGCGGGTCGGGGGACGCCGGGGAGTTCACGCTGACGGTGCCCGCCGGGGTGCAGGTCTACTCGTTCACCTTCGGGTGATCGGGCTGTGGGCCAACGGACGTGACGTGGATTGTGCGTGAAGGCGAGGAGGTGAGGCATGCTGGACCTGATGGTGATCGACGATGTGGAGCATGCCGAACAGGACGGCGGCGACGATCCGTCGACGGCGCTCCTGGTGCGGATCGCCGACGGCGACCAGACCGCGTTCGCCCGGCTGTACGACATGCTGTCGGCTCGGGTGTTCGGCCTCATCCTGCGGGTGCTGGTGAATCGCTCGCAGAGCGAGGAAGTGCTGCAGGAGGTCTTCCTCGAGGTGTGGCAGAGCGCCGCGCGATTCTCGCCCGACCGAGGCCGGGGACGCACCTGGGTGCTGACCATCGCGCATCGTCGAGCTGTGGATCGGGTGCGTGCATCGCAGGCCAGCGAGGACCGTGACGTTCGCGTCGGGTTCCGCGATCTGGATGTGGCACACGACAGCGTGGCCGAGCAGGTCGAGATGTCGATCATCGGGGAGCGGGTCGTCGAGACGCTCGCGGCCCTTCCCGAAGCGCAGCGTGAGACCCTCGTGCTGGCGTACTACGGCGGCTACTCGCAGAGTGAGATCGCCACAATCACGGGAACGCCGTTGGGGACGGTGAAGACCCGGATGAGAGATGGACTCACGCGCCTCCGGGCGCACTGGGGGGTGAACGCATGAACGAGTCGGAGTTCGCAGAGCTGTCCGCAGGACACAGCCTCGGCTCGCTGAGCGACGCCGATGAGCGCCGCTACCGCGAGGCACTCGCAGAGCACCCGCAGTGGCGATCTGTAGCCGATGCGGACGCGGAGACGGCGGCGCTGCTTGCCGACGGCGTGAGCGAGGTGGCCCCGCCGGCGGCTGCGCGGGATGCGCTGCTGGCGCTGATCTCGAAGACGCCGCAGGAGGGTGCTGACTCTTCGGTGCCGTCCGCTGTCGCCCCGCGGCCCAGCACGGAGGGACCGTCATCGGTCGACCGCCCCGCCGCAGAATCCCCGACCGTGCCGTCGTCGGACGCTGCGTCGGCGAGCGAAGCCGCAGCGGTGCCTCCGAAGCGGCGCCGTCGGGCGTTCTTCGCGCTCGCGGCCTGCCTGGCGATCCTCGTGGGTCTGGGAGTGAGTGCCTCGATGATCGTGCCGCAGCTGCTGCGTCCTGCCGCCGTGGTCGCCCTCGACCGCATCGAGGGCGCCCCCGACGCGCAGGAGCGCACCGTTTCGCTCGAGACCGGGGGGTCCGCGACCGCGCACTGGTCGGCATCGATCGGCGAGGCCGTGCTGGTGACGGATGGACTCGATCGGCTTGACGAGAATCAGGCCTACGAACTGTGGTTCGTGCGCGGCGACGGGGCCGTGTCTGCGGGTGTGTTCGATGCGGCGGACGGGCCGACGACGGCTCAGCTGCAGGGAGCGATGAAACCCGGTGACGCGATCGCGGTGACGATCGAGCAGGCGGGTGGGTCATCGACGGGCGTGCCCACGAGTGACCCGATCATCGTCATCCCCACGGCCTGAGGCCTCGCGATGTCCCCTCGTGCGTGATTGCATGGAGGGATGAGGCAACCCGTTCCCGTCGACCTCGCCACGTGGCCGCGCCGCGAGCATTTCGAGCACTACTGGCGCCTGTCGCCGTGCAGTTACGCAATGACCGTGGAGCTGGATGTCACGGCATTCGTCGAGGCGCTCGGCCGTTCGGACCGGAAGACCTACCTCGCCCAAGTCTGGGCCATCGCGAACGTCGTGAACCGCCACGACGAGTTCCGCATGACGATCACCGATGACGGGACGCCCGCGATCTGGCCGGTGTCCGATCCGGCGTTCACCGTGTTCAACGCCGCGCGCGAGACGTTCGCGTGCGTTCCGGTGGCCTACGACGCCGACTTCGGAGCCTTCCACGATGCCGCTGCTCCGCTGCTGCAGGACGCGGCGAGTGCGGAGACGTTCTTCCCGCTCGGTGCCCCATCGCCCAACTCGTTCGACGTGTCGAGTCTGCCGTGGGCGTCTTTCACCGGGTTCACGCTGCAGATCGAGGGTGGTCTGCGCCACCTCGCGCCGATCTTCACGCTCGGGCGATACGTGGAGCGCGAGGGGCGGACGCTGCTGCCGTTGGCGATCCAGATCCATCACGCCGCCGCTGACGGGTTCCACACCTCACGCCTCGTGAACGAGCTGCAGGAGCTCCTGTCGGACCCGGTGTGGGTCGACGCCTGACTTACACTCCGTCGGTAGCCCGGCGGGCTTCGTCGGTGACTGCGGCAACCCGCGAGACTTCCGTCTGTGGGTGACAATCGGCGCGTTGCGGTGATTCTCGCCCACAGGCGGAAGTTTCGCGGGGTCCGGACTCGAGATCTCCGGCGCGCGGGTCCGCCCGCTCGGACCTCGTGGGATCAGTGAGCGAACGCCGCGGCGACTGCGGGGTTGGTGATCGCGCCGGCGTGGGTGTTCAGCCCCGCCGCGAGGGCGGCGTCCGCGGCGAACGCCTGCTCCCACCCCTTGTCGGCCAGTGCGACCAGATACGGCAGCGTCGCGTTGGTCAGCGCGCGGGTCGAGGTCTCGGGAACGGCGCCCGGCATGTTCGCGACGCAGTAGTACACGGTGTCGTGCACGGCGAAGGTCGGGTCGTCGTGGGTGGTCGGGTGTGAGCCCTCGAAGCAGCCGCCCTGATCGATCGCGATATCCACGAGCACCGCGCCCTTCTTCATGGTGCTGACCATCTCGTCTGTGACGAGCTTGGGGGCCGAGGCTCCCGGGATCAGGACCGAGCCGATGACGAGATCGGCGCGGCTCACCTGATCGGCGATCTCCCACCGGTTGGAGACGCGGGTCTCGATGCGGCCGTCGAAGCGACGCTCCAGGTCGCGCAGTCGCGGCAGGGAGATGTCGATCACGGTGACATCGGCACCCATCCCGAGCGCGGTGGCCGCGGCGTGCTCGCCCGCGACGCCACCGCCGATCACGACGACCTTCGCGTTCGGCGTGCCCGCGATGCCGCCCATCAGCGCTCCGCGTCCGCCTGACGCTCGCATCAGCGTGTGCGAACCGACCACGATCGACAGGCGACCAGCGACCTCGCTCATCGGGGGAGAGGAGGGGGAGCGTGCGATCGGGAAGCTGGACGGTTTCGTAGGCGATGGCCGTGGTGCCTGCGGCGAGGAGCGCTTCGGTGAGCGGGCGGTCGGCAGCGAGGTGGAGGTAGGTGAAGAGCACCTGGTCGCGGAGGAAGCCGTACTCGGAGGACACCGGCTCCTTCACCTTGACCACGAGGTCGGCGCCCCAGGCGTCGCCCGCGGTGGGGACGATGGCTGCACCAGCCGCGACGTACATGTCGTCCGTGATGCTGGAGCCGACGCCGGCGCCGGTCTGCACCAGCACCTCGTGTCCGCGGTGGACGAGAGCATCGACGCCGGCCGGGGTGATGGCGACGCGATTCTCGTTGTTCTTGACCTCGGCGGGGATCCCCACACGCATGATGGCCTCCATTGGCTGACGCGATCGCGCTGTTTGCGCGTGCTTCGAGGATCGCAGAACATTCGTCGCGACGGGAGATCCCATGAAGGATCATCGGAGTTGATTCGATGATGAGGCGTAGGATTCGGAAAATGGCACCGTCTGCGAGTTCTGGACCGAATCCTGTTCGATCGACTGAGGTTCGTACCGTCGAACTGGATGAGACGGATCGCCGCATCGTCCAGCTCCTCTCCCGCGACGGTCGCATGACCAATGCGGAGCTTGCGGGCGCGCTCGGGGTCGCTGCATCTACCGCTCACGCCCGTACTCGCTCGCTGCTCGAAAGGGGCGTCATCACGGGATTCCACGCCGGTGTGGATCAGGCGGTGCTCGGGCGGGGGCTACAGGCGATCATCGGAGTGACGCTGCGCGGCGGATCGCGTCAGGAGTCGATCGAGGCGTTCGCGGATGCGATCCGGGGTCTGCCGCAGGTGATCCAGCTGTTCTTCCTGGGTGGGGCGGACGATTTCCTGATTCACATCGCGGTGCCGGATTCGTCTGCGGTGCGGGCGTTCGTGGTGGAGCATCTGTCGGCACAGCCGAGTGTGGCGTCGACGCGCACGAGCCTTATCTTCGACTATCACCGCAACGCGGTCGCGGCACCGTTCCGTTGAGTCGCCTCGCGTCGAGTCAGGCACGAGGAGACGCCTCGCCCTACGCTCGTGCGGTGACTGTCGGATCGTCGGCTGTCCCGTCGCGCCGCCACACGGTGACCTGACCCCGCGGGTGAGGGGCGAAGCCGGCCTCATCGAGATACCGTCGCGCGCGGGCTGACAGCGGACGCATGTCATCGCGGGCATCGTCCAGAACCGAGGCTGACGTCCGAAGCCCCCACGTTTCCGCTGCCGTTTCCACATCGATTCCGGGGATGAAGCGTCGCCGCACCGCGATAGTCCGCACTCGGGCAAGCGGGACGAGGATATCGCCGCGAGAGTCGGTCCAGCGGATCGATCCGGAACTGATCGACAGCACGCCCGGACGTCGGAACGGGCGGGCGAAGACGATCACCAGGCCCGCGATGACGAGGAAGACCGACCCGCCGAGGAGCAGGAGCGGTTGCGGGCCGATCACGCCGCCGCGCGCGTCCACGATGACGAAAGCGACGATCGCCGCGGCGAATGCGAGGCCCAGCGCTATTCCGAGGATCGTCTGCATCGCGAGCGCCCGGGCGCGCAGCGCCGTCATCGCGAGTTCGGCACGTCCATCGCGCACCGTCCACTCGCATGTCGCCATGGCACGAGTCTGTCACGCGAGTGCACCCCCGCCCGGCGATGCGGCGGTGCGCGCAGCCGCCGCCGGACCACGATGGAGTAATGGCACAGATGCGCGACGTGACCGCGAAGATCCCCGGGATGCTGCTCGCTGCGGGCATCGCGGCCGTGGCGACGGTGATCGGCGCCTTCGTCCCGCTTGTCGGGTCTGCTCTGCCCGCGATCGTCATCGGCGTCGTGATCGCCCTGATCCGCCGCCCGGGTGGGCCGTTCGCCGCGGGTCTGAAGTTCTCCAGCAAGATGGTGATGCAGATCGCCGTGGTGCTGCTCGGCAGTCAGCTCTCCCTGGCGCAGGTGGCGAAGGTGGGCGTCGAGTCGTTCCCCGTGATGATCTCCACGCTCATCGTCTGTCTGCTCGCCGCGTGGATCCTCAGCCGCCTGCTGCGCGTGGAGTCGGATCTCGCCGTGCTCATCGGCGTCGGCACCGCGATCTGTGGTGCCTCGGCCATCGCCGCTGTGTCGCCGGTGATCAAGGCGCGGAACGCGTCCATCGCGTACGCCGTGTCGACGATCTTCCTCTTCAACGTGCTCGCCGTTCTGCTCTTCCCGCCGCTCGGTCGTCTGCTCGGCTTCACACAGCACGAGTTCGGGCTCTTCGCGGGGACCGCGGTCAATGACACGTCGTCGGTGGTCGCGACGGCGGGAATCTACGGCACAGCGGCGCTCGGGTTCGCCGTGGTGGTGAAACTCGTGCGCACGCTGATGATCATCCCGATCAGCATCGGCCTCGCGATCCACACGGCGCGGCGAGAGGGTTCGCGTGTGGCATTCACGCCGCGTGGCATCCTCACGTTGGTGCCCTGGTTCCTGATCGGATTCCTGGTCGCGTCGCTCGTGCGGTCGATCGGCGTGATCCCCGACGCTGCGCTGGCGCCGATCAGCGCGGCGGCGATGTTCCTCATCGCGATGGCGATGGCGGCGATCGGTCTGTCCACGGACATCGCCGGCTTCCGCAGCGCCGGCCTGCGTCCGCTGGTGCTCGGCGGGCTGCTGTGGATCGTGGTCACGGTGACGGCGGTGATCGCGATCCTGCTGTTGCGGTAGCCGGAAAAAGACCGAGGCCGGCTCGCGTGGTTTCCCACGCGGCCGGCCGTTCTCGCACCCCCCTGAACGTCACCGACCCTCGAAGCCCCCTGCATTCGATTCGCGGTATTGCTCAGTGCGATGACTCAACGCTAGCAAGCCCAGCGTGCCCGTCACAGCCAGATCGTGTCGGATCTTTGGGGGACAAAACGTCCCCCACGAGATGGGACGATGGAAGCATGAAGCTTCTCCTCGCCGCCCTGGATGTCGAACTCGTCGCGTTCCCGGAGCACATCGACGGATTCGAGCGCGTCGTCACGGGCGCGGGCAAGCTGAAGGCCGCCCACGGCCTCACCCGGGCGCTGGAGCGCGGTGAGTATGAGGAGATCGTCGTGCTGGGAACCGCCGGCGCGGTCGTGCCGGAACTGCAGGGGGGCGTGCACGAGATCGCCGCCGCAGTGCAGCACGACGTCTGGGATGGCGACCACGTTGTCGGTCAGCACGTCACGTTGCCGTCGCGTATGGAGACTGGCCGACCCGGCGAGGTGATCGCGACCGGCGACCACTTCGTCGACACGGCCGCGGGCCAGGCGACCGTGCTGGCGCTGGGCGCCTCGCTGATCGACATGGAGACCTACGTCTACATCTGGGTCGCACAGCAGTATGGCGTGCCGATCCGTGTGATCCGCTCCGTGTCGGACGCCGCCGACGAGGGAGCCTTCCTCGAGTGGGACGTGGTCGTCGCCGCGTGCTCGGCGCAGCTGTGGGAGTGGTTCCAGCGCGAGTACGGCATCTGAACAGTTTGTCATCTGAGTAACGCTCGACCTGAGCGCTCTGCTCATGCTTCAGAATGGAAGCATGACAGAAAGCGCGCTTGAGCCCATCACCGTGGCCATCGAGCGTCGGATTGACCCCGAGCGCGCGATCGAGGCGACCAGCTGGATGCAGGCGGGAACCGACCTCGCCGCCACGTTCCCGGGGTTTCTCGGGTCCGGGTGGGTGCGCGCCGGTGAGGGCAGCGAGCTCTGGTACATGCTGTATCGCTTCCGCGACATCGCGACCCTGGAGAAGTGGGAGACGTCGCCGCAGCGCACGTGGTGGCTGGATTCCGGCAACGCGTTCGCGCGCGAGGTTCGAGTAGAACGACGCACGGGGACCGAGGGCTGGTTCGATGCCGCCCAGGCGACAGGCATCGAGACGCGCGTGACGCAGTCGCTCGCGACCGGATCGGTGGCGGTTCAGCCGGTCGTCCCGCCGCGGTGGAAGCAGGCCACGACCATCTGGCTCGGCTTCTTCCCCGTGAACCTGCTCGCGACGTTCCTGCTCGGCTTCATCCCGGGATTCACGGAACTGCCGCTGGTCCTGCGCGTGCTGATCACCACTCTGATGCTCACGCCGATCATGGCGTACTGGGTGCTGCCCGCCGTCACGCGACTGCTGCGCGGCTGGCTGCAGCGCTGATCACTCGTCCCGCTCGGCTGAGTCCCCGTCGAGGCCCGCGAGACTTCCCTCTGTGGGCGACAATCGCCGCGTTGCGTGGATTCTCGCCCACAGACGGAAGTCTCGCGGGATGAGAAACGGGCCGCGGTGAGATGGCGGCGAGAGGACGCGATGATGAGAGGCGTCGAGCCTGGCCAGCACGGGGGTCAGCGGGACGCGATGATCGACCGCACCGCACCGCAGCGCGTGGGGGTCACCGTGCGGGGGTCAGCGGGTGAGGTAGTCCGCGACGGTGCCCTCGCGATCCCAGGGCTTGCCGTCGGTGGCGAGGGTGGGCGTGTAGAACGCCGTGCGGCCCTCAATCGTGGTGCGCAGTGACTCGTCCTGCGCTACGCGGTTGGTCGCCGCCTCCACCCAGCCGCGGTAGGTGCCGTCGGTGACGCACGTCGCGAGCTCAGGGTCCGTCACCCCGGCTTCGCCGATGATGCGGATCATGTCCTCATTGCTCAGTCCGGCCGTGCCTTCGGCGGGCTGAGCGGCGAACATGCGCTCCTGCACGTCGAGGAAGGAGTCCGGGGCGAGGTCCGCCACGCACGCGGCGGCGTTCGCGCCACGGGTGGCGTAGTCGGTGCTGTACGCGCGATCCACCACCGCGAGCGGGAACAGTTCCAGGGTGATCTCGCCCGAGGCGACAGCGTCGGTCAGCAGGTCTGCGTTCTGCTCCTCGAATGCCTTGCAGGCGGGGCAGGCCCAGTCGAGGTAGAGCTGCACGTGCTTCTTGTCGGCGTCGTCGCCCGTCCACTCGGTAGCCTCGGGTGAGGCGGTCGCGGCGGTCGCGTCGGTACGCACAGCCGTGATGTTGCCGTCGCTACCGGTGAGCGCGATGCCCCAGGAGGCCATGTTGGCCGGGCCGGCGTCAGTGGTGACGATGTCCTTCGGCTTCAGCGCGATTCCCAGCGCCACGCCCCCGAGGATCAGCACGATCGCCGCGGCAACGCTGGAGGAGATGATGACGCGGCGCCGGCGCATGCCCTTCGCGGCCAACTCCTGCGTGCGCTTCGCCGCCTCACGAGCCTCTGCCGCCATGCGGTTCTCCGTCTGAGCGCGGTTGGGGCGCTTGGCCATTGGGGGACCTCCTCCGTCGAGTCATTGAACCATGGCCGACCTGGCGGAAAACCGTGCGCGTGTCGGCGTCGCGTTGTCCCTTCGTCCGCTTCACTTGTCGCATGGCCCGAACCCGCGCACGCGTCTCGAAGCGACAGCTCCGCCGCCAGCAGCGCGCACCCCGCCCGCCCCGGCGAATGCTGAAGACGATCCTGCACTGGGTGGTGCAGTTGGGGATCGCCGCGGTGGGTGTCTACGCCGTGATCTGGGACCCTGGCCTGGTCGACGCGCTCCTGGTGTGGTGCCTCCTCGCTACGACCTATGCCATCATCGCGATGACCGTACTGGGGCGGATGGCCCGTCGCGGAGCCGCGGCCGTGGGGGAGCGGGCACCGATGCCCGACGGATTCGTGCGTTTGCGTTCCATCCTCACCGTCGCGTTCACCGTCGTGCCAGCGACGATCGGTGTCACTGCAGCGCTCACCGTCATCATGTTCGGCAAGAGGACTTCTATCGGCCTCCTCCTCGGAGTCACCCCGGACGATCTCGGTGGCACACTCCTCGTGAAGATCGTGGGCGTGTGGGCGATGATCCTCGCCTGGGGAATGCTGCACTGGGGCTTCGCTCAGATCTATGCCCACCGCTCGGAGGCGGTCTGGCCCGAACGTGTACTCGACTTCCCCGATACCCCCGCGCCGACTCTCGTGGACCACGTCTACTTCGCCTACACGCTCGGCATGACCTTCGCGGCTTCCGACGTCAGCATCCTCAACTCCCGAACACGATGGACGGCGACACTGCACTCGGTGCTGTCGTTCCTTCTGAACGCCCTGATCATCGCGCTCTCGTTCAACACGATCATGTCGGCGGGCGGGAGCTGACGCTCGTTCCGCGTCAGCGCGGGTCTGAGCTCACACGCGCGACGCTGCGGTGCAGGTGATCCACACCGCCCGCGATCGCGCGCTGCCGCACCTCGGTGAGCCCGGGGTACTCGGCGTGCCCGGCGGGCAGCACCATCAGTTCCCGATCTCGGAAGCCAGCGGCCACCCCGAACTGGCCCGGCGGCGGGACATGCGCGTCCCAGAGCGCCGCCTCGATCCGCACCGGTACGCGGGCGAAGGTCGCGGCGCTGGACGCGTCGAAGAGACGAAGCACGCCCCGCGCCTCGGGGTGCTCGGCCGCATACCGGCGCACCGCCTCTCCACTGCCATGACAGGGAGCCACGAGCCGCTCGTCGTACTGTCCGAAGCTCGGCACCACGAGAGTCGCCCCGATGAACCGGTCGTCCCACGGCAGCGCCAGCGCGCCGACACCGCCGCCGAAGCTCTCGCCCACCAGGTAGTGCGGCAGCGGACCCCAGAGTTCATCGGCGATGTTCTGCGTCAGCCACAGATCCCGAACGCAGGCCCCCAGCACGTAACTCTGCGGATCGTCTATGCCGAACAGGACGTGCTCGTCCCGCTCCGACGGAGCGCCGACGCCGGTGTTGAGAGCGCCGAGCCCCCGCGCCAGCGGGAACACGACGGCGGCGTCGTCGGGAACACGCGCGAATTCGGGCCGCTCCCGACCGCCGTAGCCGTGCGAATGCACCACGACGACCCGCGGCGCACGATCCCGGGGACGCGCGATCCAGGCGCCCAGCACCGTGCCGTCGCCGGCGGTGTAGCGGATCTCGGCAGCCTCATGAGTTCCGAACGACGCGTACTCGCCCGCCTCGAAGCGCGGAGCAACGGCTCGGATCCGAGCGTTCCACCCCCGCCAGAGTGCGGCGAACCCCTCCGGCGCGGGAACCGGGGCCACGCGCCGGAGCGCCCCCTCATCGAAGCCGTAGGTGCCGTCGATCTCCTCGTCGGGAAACCAGGTCGGGTAGTCGGCGGCGATCATCGACGCACCTCCGGGGTCGGTGAGCCCGGCAGCACGCGCATGGCAGACTGGCCGAGGCAGGTGGAAGAAGGAGTCCGAGTGCTCGTCGAGGAACGCAGGGCGCAGCTGATCGACGCGGTGCGTCGTCGAGGTGCGGCCACTGTCGCAGAACTCATCGCGGAACTCGACGTCAGTGCGATGACCGTGCGCCGCGATATCGATGCGCTCGCGGCGGAGGGGCGCCTGCGCAAAGTTCGTGGTGGCGCGACCATCGAGCACGGTGCCACCGTGAGCACCACGATCGAGGCGCGACGCGCGCGCATGATCGAGGAGAAGCGCGCGATCGCCCGCGAGGCCAGGCGGCTCGTCGAACCCGGCATGGTGATCGGGCTGTCGGGGAGCACCACGACCTGGGTGCTCGCACAGGAGCTGCGCGCGATCGCCGACCTCACCATCGTCACGAACTCGCTCCCGGTGGCCGATCTTTTCGCGCGCCCGCAGCGTGCCGATGAGCCGTATCTGCAGACCGTGGTGCTCACCGGCGGCGTGCGCACGCCCGCCGACTCGTTCGTGGGGCCCGTCGCGGTGCGCGCGCTGGAGCACCTGCACTGCGACATCGTGTTCCTCAGCGCCACCGGAGTCGACGCACACGCGGGACTCACCACGGCCAATCTGCTGGAGGCGGAGACCGACCGCGCGCTCGCTGCGGCGGGTCGCGAGGCCGTACTGCTGGCCGACCACGGCAAATGGGGCGTGGTGAGTCTCACCACCGTGATCGAGCTCGGCCAGGCCGATCGGATCATCACTGACTCCGGAATGTCGGAGGGCGGGTTGGACGTGCTGCGCGGGCTCATCGCCGACGTCCGGGTGGCCGAGGTCTCCTGACGCCGGGCCCCAGCCCCGACGAATCTGACGTTCACCGCCCGGTGCTGGCGCGGGCGATGACGCGCGTCATCACCGTGACGTGCTGCACCGGCATGTCGCGCCCGGGGGGCGTGCGCATCTGGCGGTCCAGCTCGTCCAGCGCCGCCGACGCGATCGCATCCTTGTCCGGGGCGACCGTGGACAGCGGCGGGGACGCGAACTCGGTCGCGCGGACGCCGTCGATGCCGATCACGGCCACATCCTCGGGCACACGGAGTCCCGCGCCCTGCAGCGCGCTGATCACGCCGAACGCGATCGAGTCGTTGGAGCAGAACACGCCGTCGAACGTCGCCCCCGAAGCCAACAGCTGCGCGACACCGCGCGCTCCCTCAGCCGCGGTGAACGCGTCCACCGACACGGTCAGCTCCGCGTCCGTGGCCAGATCGTGTGCGGCGACCGCCTCGCGATAGCCGGCGTAGCGCTGATCGGCCGCATCCGACGGCCGGGAATCGCGTGGCCCGATGAACGCGACACGGCGGCGGCCGACGTCTGCCAGGTGCGCTGTGGCGTCCGCAGCCGCCCGACGGTTGTCGATGGTGATGTGCGTGAACGGGCTGATCTTGATGTGCTCGCCCAGGAGCACCAGCGGCCCCGGGGACGTGCGACGAGTGAGGTCGGCGACGGTGAGGGCGCGGGGGATGTGGATCAGTCCGTCGGTGTCGGGAAGACCGACGCCATTCGCGATGTCCACCTCGCGCTCGTGATCACCCTCGGTCTGCTGGATGAGGATGGCGAGGCCGCGGTCGTTCGCGCGCCGGCACAGCAGCGCGGTCAACTCGGCGAAGTACGGCTCCTCCAGGTTGGGCACGGCGAGGGCGATGACTCCGGTGCGCCGACGGCGCTGGGGAAGATCACCCTGTGCTGCTGCGCTCACTGCCCCGCTCCTCGACGCGGCCGCTCGGGATGCCGCTCTTGCACTCACCGTAGCGGTCCGGCCTGGCACCCGCGTCATGACTGCACCCGCAGCGCGACGATGCGTGCCTCCGGGGCGCCGTTGGTCGCCGTGACGACGACGCGCAGCGCGTCAAACGGTGCGGACGGCAGCGGGTGGATCCGGTGGCGGTGGCGGTTGTCGGCCACCTCGATCACCGTGTGCCACCCCGCTTCGTCGTGCGTTTCGATGCGGTAATCGCGCACGAGCTGCGGGAGGACCTCATGAGGACTGCGGTGATGGTGCAGGGTGTTCAGCTCCAGATCCACGTCGTCGTCGAAGACGAGGCGCACCTCGCGCGCGGTCACGGCGGCATCCCAGTCCAGGCGCAGCTCGGCATCGCCGTCGGCGAGCGGCGCGGACGCCCACAGGTTCGGGCCGCCGAATGGACGCTGATAGCCGCCGACCGCGCGTTCGGGAGCGAGGCTGCGAGACGCCGGCTCGGCGCGGAACACGATCGCCCGCCCGCGCAGAGGCTTGGTGGGCCACTGCACAAGGAGCTCGTCGGTGCTGATCGACACGTTCTGGTCGTCGCTGTCGAGGCGGTGCACCAGCGTGAGGGTGCCCGGCGTGAGGGCATCGGTGTGCGCGGTGATGGCCCGGTTGGCACGCAGCACCACCACCGCGTTCTGCGGTTCGGTCGGTGCGAAGACGGCAGGCACATCGATCCAGCGCGCGGGGCCGGCCGACACCGGCACCGTCACGGTGTGCTCGCGGTGCGCGGGAACCACATTCTGCCGACGCCCGGTGCTGAACACCTCGACGGTCAGGGTGGTGTCTTCGGTCGCCGCGATCCACAGCTGGACGGATTCCAGCACGGGATCCACCGGGATCACGATGCCGAGGTCATCGGCCAGCGGCAGCTCCGCAGCGGTCGCGGGCTCGCCCGCCGCGATGATCTCGCGATGACCGGACGCTGTCACGGTCGCGGCGCGGGCGAGATCCTCCGCATCCTCGTTTCGCACGCCGAGCACCGACGCATCCCAGCGCAGGAGCCGCTGGCGCAGATCCTCGCGGGCATCGTCGTGCAGCTCGCGCGGCGTGATGCCCCTCTCGATGCACATCGCGGCGGCGGTGCCTGCGGCCTCGCCCATGGCGGCGCAGGTGGCCATGACCCGCGCGGCGCCGAAGGCCACGTGCGTGGCGGAGACATCACGACCCGCGAACAGCAGGTTCTCGACGTTCTGCGAGTACAGCGAGCGGAACGGGATCTCGAAGAGGCCATCGGAGAAGCGCTGCAGTGCGCCCGCGCCCTCCGCATACATCCCCGCCGCCGGGTGCAGGTCGATCGACCAGCCGCCGAAGGCCACTCCGTCGTCGAACGCGGTCTGATCGATCACGTCCTGCTGGGTCAGCGTGTAGTCGCCGATGAAGCGGCGGTATTCGCGCTTGCCGGGCAGATTGCCGATCCACTCGAGGGTGAGGGTGTCGGCGTCGAAGCGCCCGGAGTTCTTGATGTAGTCCCAGATCCCGAGGATCACACCCCGCAGCTCATCGCGGATGCGCTCGTTGTCATCCACGATGTCCAGCTCACCGCCCCACTCGATCCACCAGTAGTGCGCGCCGGAATCGCCGGAGCGGATGACGCGCGAGGTGGGGATCGGGGTGCGTGAGATATCGATGGCCGAATCGGGCGCCACGTACTTGACCGGTCGGCCGAGATCCTTCGTGTAGAAGAGGAGCGTGGAGCCGAGGAACTCGCGCACCGGCTCCTCGGGAGCCCACTCCTCGCCGAACTCCGCGCGGCCCTCCTTGCCGAGGCGGTGGCGCGCGCCCGCGATGGCGCCGATAAGACCGTCGCCCGTGCAGTCCAGCACGATCGGGGCGGTGAAGCGGGTGCGCACCTCGCTGCCCATCGTCCACCCCGTGACCGCATCGATGCGGCGCGCGCCCTCAGGGCCCGACGCCTCCACCTCGGACACCTCGGTGTTCAGGAAGAGACGGATGTTCTTCTCGCGGCGCACGGTGTCCAGCACCACGTCATCCCAGTAGACGGGGTTGCCCTCGGGGTTTCGGAACTGGTTCTCGACATACAGCTCGCCGATGATCCCGCTCTCGCGAGCCCAGCGCTGGTTGCCGTGCGCGGTGGCGCCGCAGACCCAGACACGAACCTCCGAGGACGAGTTGCCGCCGAGGACGGGGCGGTTGTTGATGAGGGCGACGGAGCGACCCTGCCGCGCTGCGGCAACGGCTGCGCTCACACCGGCCAGGCCTCCTCCGACGACGATGATGTCGGCTTCGACGGTCTGGGTGCGCATGATGGCGGTGTCCTTTCGGGACGGATGCTGCGTCTCTGTGGACGGTGCAGCGGTGGTGCGAAATCGGAGGGGTGCCCGCCGACGCGTCACGCCGGCGGGCACCGGGTCAGGCGATCAGCTTCTGCGCGGCCTCGCCGGCGGCCTTCATCGCGTCGGCGGGCGTCGCGGAGCCGACCATGACGGCCTGCACCTTCTCGGCGATCGCGCTCTCGATCTGCGCGTACTGCGGGTACTGCCAGAACGGGTTGGTGGTCGCGGTGGCGGTGATGCGCTCGCTGAACAGCGCGCCGAACGCGTCCGAGGTCACGGCTTCGGACGTGAGCGCCTCGGTGGTGACCGGCGGCAGTCCGCGGTTGGCGTAGTCGGCGAGCACCGTGTCGAGGTCGCTGGTGGCCCACTGACCGAACTCGGCGGCGGTCTCCGATCCTGCGCCGGTGATGACGGCGATCGCGCCGCCCCAGACCAGCGCCCGCGGAGTGTCGCCGGACTTCAGCACCGGACGCGAAACCGGGACGAGCTTGTCGGCGAGGCTCGCGTCCGGCGAGTCCTTGAGCACGGAACTGCGCCCGACAGGAGCATCGTCGTAGATGGCCGTACGGCCCTGCGCGAACAGCGAGCGAGCGTCGAAGCGATCGACGTCGGCCGCGATCAGACCCTGGTCGTACAGGCTCTTGTACCAGGTGACCGCCTCGATGCTGGCGTCGTCGCCGATGGTGACGGTGCCGTCCTTCACAAGGGTCGAGCCGAACGTCTGCATCCAGATGAGGATGTCCTTCAGCTGTGCGGCCTTCGTCGACGCCGCGTACGGGATGAGTCCGTTGCTGAGTCCCTTGAGCTTCAGCAGAGCGGCCTCGAAGTCGTCGATCGAGGTGGGGAAGGCGTTCGCGTCGATGCCCGCCTTGCCGAGGATCTCGGAGTTGGTGACGAGGCCGATCGCGCCGATCGTCCAGGGGAACGCATACTGCACGCCCTGGTACTGCGCGGCCTCCAGGGCCGAGTCTGTGTAACCGCGGCCCTTCGTGAACGCGGAGACGTCGGCCAGCTTGCCGAGGGCGGCGAGCGATGCCAACCAGGCGACGTCGACATGGGCGGCACCGGTGAACTGCCCGCCGCGCACCTGCAGCATCAGCTGGTTGAAGTACTCGTTGTAGGGGAACGAGGTCTGCTTGATCGAGATGGAGTCCTTCGACTCGAATCCGGCGAGCAGCTCCTTGATGGCGGGGGCGGATGCCTCCTCGGTCAGCGACCAGCTGGCGAACGAGAAGTCCGTCGGCTTGGCGGCGCTGCCCGTGGACAGGGCGGCGCCTGGTGCGGCGCCGGATCCGGTGGGAGCGCACGCGGCGAGCGTGGCGGCTGCGGCACCGAGGCCGAGCCAGGTGAGGGCCTGACGGCGGGTGATGGGCGTGCGGAGCACGGGGGTCTCGGACATGAGTCCTCCTCTTCGAGGGTGTGTGATGCGATGGGTTGGGATCAGCCCTTGACCGCGCCGGCGGTCATGCCGCCGACGAGGAAGCGCTGCAGGGCGATGAAGGCGATGGCGACGGGCAGGGACACCACGAGCGAAGCGGCCATCAGCTCGGGCCAGGCAGTGGAGGCCTCACCGATGTAGGTGTTGACCAGGCCCGGAGGCAGAGTCTGCTTGTCGGGGCCGGCCAGGGTGAGGGCGAACACGAAGTCGTTCCAGCCGCGGACGAAGGCGAACAGACCTGCCGCGATGAGTCCCGGAGCCGACAGCGGCAGGATGATCGAGTGGATGATGCGCAGGCGAGAGGCGCCGTCCACCCGGGCTGCTTCGATCAGCTCGTCCGGGATCGTGTCGAAGAATCCCTTCAGCATCCACACGCACAGCGGCAGCGTGAACGTGGTGAACGACAGCACCAGCGCGGTGTACGTGTTCAGCAGGTTGTAGGCGGCGAACACGGTGTAGAGCGTGACCAGCAGGAGCGCCTGCGGGAACATCTGCGAGGCCAGCACGAAGTACATCAGGGATCGGCGTCCGCGGTAGCGGAACTTCGAGAACGAGTAGCCCATGTACGCCGACACCAGCACCGACAGCACGGCGGTGACCACCGAGACGATGACGCTGTTGCCGAGGTAGGTGAACAGCATGGGGTTGTTCACGAGCGACGTGTACGCCTCGAACGAGATCTCGCTCGGCCACAGCCGCGGCGGGAACGCGAACACCTCGGTGCGCGGGGTGAGGGATGTGGCCAGCAGCCAGTAGATCGGCAGCAGGGCGAAACCACCGCAGACGATCACGGCGATCCAGGCGCTGATGCGGACGCCGCGGCTCTCGGAGCGGAGCGGGTTGGCGCGACGCGGGCGCGAGGTGGCGGTGCTCATCGGGGTCTCCGTGGTGGTTGCGGGGGTGGGGCGCTCGGTGATGGTCATCACTTCTCCCCCTTCTCCGAGAAGCGCACGTACACGACGACGAGACCCATCAGCAGGATCATCCAGAGCAGGCCGAGTGCGCCGGCGTGGCCCAGGTCGAAGCCGCGGAAGGCGGTGTCGTAGACGGCCGTGGCGAAGGTCTGAGTGGAGCCGGCGGGACCGCCACCGGTGAGCACGTAGATGATGTCGAAGTGCTGGAAGTTCCAGATGAACTCCAGCAGGAGGACGAGCCCGATGATGCCGCGGATCTGCGGAACGGTGATCGAGAAGAAGCGACGGATGGTGCCGGCGCCGTCGATCTCCGCGGCTTCGTGCAGTTCCTTCGGCACGGTCTGGAGGCCGGCGAGCAGCATGACCATCATCCAGGGGAAGGACTGCCACGTCTTGGCGACGATGACGGCGATCATCGCGGTCGTGGGCTGCGCCAGCCATGCCTGCGGTTCGCTGATCAGGCCGAGCGCCTGGAGCAGCGCGTTCATCACGCCGTAGTTGGCGTTGAAGATCCACATCCACAGGAACGAGACGACGACGCCGGGGATGAGCCAGGGCAGGAGCATCAGACCGCGCAGCGTCTTGCCGCCCGGGATGCGTGTGTTCAGGGCCAGGGCGAGGGCCATGCCGATGATGAACGGGAAGATCGTCGTCCCGAGCGTGAAGACGAGGGTCTGACCGAGCAGCCGGCCGAAGTCGCCGGTGAGGATGTCGATGATGTTCTGCAGGCCGACGAACTCGCGACCCGGCAGCACGAGGCTCTGCTTGAAGAAAGCGGTCACCAGCGCGGTGATGAGCGGATAGACCACGACGGCCAGCAGCAGGGCGAGCCCGGGAGCGGCCAGGAGAACGGCGAACATCCCGTCGGAGATCCGGCGCGGCTTGGTATCTTTTGTGATGTTCTGTTCTCTATTGAGGGTGAACGTCATGGGGAGTTCCTCGGCGTCGAGGGGCGCTACGCGACGATGCGGCGGTTGACCCGGATAATCAGTGGAGTTTTCAGCATGCCGGGGTGAGTGGGGATCCGTCAACTCCAGATCCGCCTGTGGTTGATATTGGTGGGAGTTGAGTGAATGTGGTGCGAATTGAGCTGAAGTGTGTCTGGAGCGATGCGCTGTGCGGGCGACGACAGGGCTTCGGTGCCGGTGTGGACGTCGGCCGCTCCGGTGCCGGTGTGGACGACGGCTGCTTCGGTTGCTGAGGTGATCGGCGCGCTGGTCTCAGAAGATGTGCGTCGGGGTCTCCGATCCGACGGTTGCTGAGACCAGTCGGCAGGCTGGTCTCAGATATGGGCCCGTTGCACCGGTAAGCGAGCACCTTCTGAGATCATCCGGCTGGTTGGCTTCGCCCGGCCGGATCCGCCTGCGACGGCTCCGCCTGCGGGTGCTGCGAGGCTGCGGGCGACCGTGCATCGAGCGCGGAGGCGCTCAGAACCGGAAGCGGCGGCCCGGGCGTGTCACTCCAGCAGGCCGCGGATATCCGACGCGGTGAGTTCGCCGGCGAACAGATCGCCGCCGTCGATGACCTCGTCGAAGAGTCGCTGCTTGCGCTCGCCGAGGGCCAGGACCTTCTCCTCGATGGTGTCGCGCGCGACCAGTCGGTAGACCATCACGGGTCGGGTCTGTCCGATTCGATGGGTGCGGTCGATGGCCTGCGCCTCCGCGGCGGGGTTCCACCACGGATCGAGGAGGAACACGTAGTCCGCCTCCGTGATGGTGAGCCCCACCCCACCCGCGCGCAGACTGATCAGGAACACGGGAGCCTCTCCGGTGCGGAAGTCCTCGATCACCGCGGAGCGTCGTCGGGTGGCACCGTCCAGGTATTCGTGATCGATCCCTGCCGCGGTGAGTCGTTCGCGCACGAGCGCGAGGTAGCCGGTGAACTGGCTGAACACGAGGGCGCGGTGCCCCTCTGCTGCCAGGTCGGAGATGCGGTCGATCAGCTCGTCCAGCTTCGCCGACGGGATCTCGTGCGGTGACTGTTCGTCTTCGGTGGGGATGAGACGCGGATCGAGCGCGAGCCGGCGCAGCAGGGTGAGTGAGCGGAACACGATGAACCGGTTGCGGTCGAGATCGTGCACGAGATCCAGCAGCTTCTGACGCTCGCGCTGCAGATATCGGTCGTACAGCGCGCGATGCGCGGGATCGAGGTCGACGTGCACGATCTGCTCCGACTTCTCGGGTAGCTCGGAGGCGACGTTGGCCTTGGTGCGTCGGAGCAGAAGGGGGCGGAGGCGACGACGCAGCTCGCCGATGCGTTCCGTGCTGTGCGCCTTAATGAATCGATTGGCGAAGGTGATGCGTGAGGCGAACAGGCCGGGCGCGACGACGCGGAAGATGGCCCAGATATCCGTGAGCGAGTTCTCCAGCGGGGTGCCGGTGAGCGCGATGGTCATCCGCGCGTCCAGCTGGCGCGCCGCCTCGTGCACCTGGGAGCCGGGGTTCTTCACATACTGCGCTTCGTCCAGCACCACGCCCGCCCATGTCCGCGCGGTCAGACGATCGGCTTCGAGGCGGAGGATCGCGTAGGAGGTGATCACGACGTCGGTGTCGGCGGGGATCTGGTCTTTGGTACTGGCCATCACCGCGACTCGCAGGTGCGGCGCGAATCGTGCGATCTCATCCGACCAGCCGCCCACCACCGACGTCGGGGCCACCACGAGGAACGGTGACCCGGTCCCCGCCGCGTGGACGAGCAGCGCGATGGTCTGCACGGTCTTGCCGAGTCCCATGTCGTCGGCCAGCACGCCGCCAAGCCCGTGATCCCACAGGTGGGCGAGCCAGCGAAAGCCCTCCAACTGGTAGGGCCGGAGGTCAGCGTGCAGCAGCTTCGGGGCATCGATCGGCGCGGGTGGTTGCGTGAGTGCCCGCGCCGCGCGCCGCCATTCTCGCGCCTCCGGGGTCTGATCAGAGGTGTCTTCGAAGGGCTCGAAGAGGTCGGCGCGCGTGCGCGGCACGATGGCACCAGTCTCCCATTCGCGCAGCTGGGTGCCCTCGTCGATGAGTTCCCGCAGCGCATCGAAGACGGGATGATTCAGCGACAGCCAGCTCTTGTCGACCATGAGCAGCTTGTCGCGTCCGCGGCTGAGGGCGGTGAAGATGTCTTTGAGGGCGACCGTGTAGGGGCCGATCAGCACCACGAAGCCCAGTTCGAACCAGTCATTGTCGCCCTCGCGGGGCACAGCGCTGAATCGGAGGGTGGGGTCATCGCGGCGGTGCACGTATCCGGGGTCATCGCCGTGGCGTTCCACGGTGATGCCGGCGGCCTCGATGACGGGGATGCTCTCGGTGACGAATGCGGCGGCTTCCGCACCCTCGAAGCGCGGCTGGAGCGGGATCGGAAGGTCGAGGGCGGGCGGATCGGTGAGCGGTTTCCACCGCGTGCCGGTGCGCGTGCCCCACCGCGTGGTGAGGGCGTCGTCTTCGAAGTGCACCTGCAGCACGGTGACCGTGGTGATCTCTGGAACCTTCACACCGCGGCCGGTGACGGGGAGTCGTGCTGCGAGGTCGGGGAGGTAGTGCTTGAGAAACTCCTCGACGTCCTCGCCGGGAATGCGGAGGAACGGCTGATCCCAGCGCAGCACGTCGGTGGCGTCCGCGCTGACGGGAGCGAGCAGCACCTGCAGACCGCCGTGGAACTCGCACCGGTACAGACCGTGATCGGCGATCGTCCCGGTGGGGATGATCGCCTCGTCGTTCACGCGCACCTCGGGGGTCAGGCGCAGGGACTCCGTGCCGCCGTCGCGCACGAGTTCGAGGTGAACATCGGCGGTCTCGGCGACGTGGACATCGGTGGCACGCTTGCCGGTGACGAAGGGGATCCCCAGACCCGCGCCCTCGGCGAGAAGGGGCCACAGGAGGGGGCTGGCGAAGTCATCCAGATAAAGCCAGTCAGGCTCGGTGGCGCGGAAACCCTCGGTCCGATTGCGATGCAGCGCGACAAACTGGCCGAACCAGTTCACGTGACGCCGATCCAGGTGCAGCCGCTCATGCTTGTGCTTGAGCGAGCTCCAGGTGACTTGGCCCGTCGTCCAGTTGCCTGCTGAGCTGCGCAGAGCCGGGCGAACGGCGAGTCGTTGCATGCCCCGGGCGCGCACGGCGTCGGCGGGTTTGGCTTGCGGGGCGGTCCACTGCGCTCCGGTGCGCGTGAGGGTCCGGAGCTGGAAGAGGAGCCCGACTGCGGCGAACTCTTCTTCATCGGGCGCAGGGGCGAGCTGATCCTTCCACTCCGATCCCACGCCCGCCATGCCTCGATTCTCTCAGGGGCCACCGACACCGGGTTCGAGGGGCGGTGTGCGGGGCTCATCGCGCGCGATGGGTCACATGCCGTCGTCGACTCAGCGCGGATCGGTGTCGAGGATCGCGTAGGTCATGCTGTCCATCCATGCGCCCGATCGATGCAGCGAGCTGGCGCGGCTGTACTCCTCGCGCCGCATCCCGACTCGCTCCATCAGGCGCCAGGACGGTTCGTTCGCTGCGAAGCAGGCGGCGATCACGCGATGGGCCCCCAGCTGATCGAAGGCCGCGTTCCTGACGGCGCGGATCGCCTCGGTGGCGTAGCCGCGCCGTGTGTGCGCCGGATTCAGCACCCACCCGAGTTCGACCTCGGCATCCCGCGCCTGGTCGCGGATCTCGGCCTGCGCGTAGGCGTCGCTGCGGCGCAGCATGAGATCGCCGATCACCTGAGGCTCGTCGCCGGCCAGTTCGATCACGAGCGTGAGCGCGAGGCGCTCGGGAGCGCTGAAGTGATACTCGAACTCGACGAAGGACTGCGGCGCCGCAGTGATCCACGCGTATACGTCTGGCAGGCTCCGGTACTCCCAGATGGAGGCCGCGTCCTCCACGGTTGCAGGACGGATCAGTAGGCGCTCGGTACGCAACGGCCACGCGATCTCGGTGCGCTCGTCGGTCGGATCCGGGGTGTCATCACTCACCGGCTCAGACTACGACCCCGCCCGAAGCCTCGCGCTCGACCGAAGCCTCACACGCAACCGAACTCTCACACGCAACCGAGCCCTCACACACCCCATGACCCGCGAGACTTCCCTCTGTGGGCGACAATCCACGCAATGCGCCGATTCTCGCCCACAGAGGGAAGTCTCGCGGGGTGTGGTGAGTCAGTACCAGTTGGTCGCCTGGGAGTGGCTCCAGGCCGCGCACGGGGATCCGTAGCTGCCGTTGATGTACTGCAGGCCCCAGGTGATCTGCGTGGTGGCGTTGGTCTCCCAGTCGTCCGCAACGCTGGCCATCTTGTCGCCGGGGAGTGACTGCGGGATCCCGTACGCACCGCTCGGGTTGTAGGCCTGGTAGTTCCAGCCGGATTCCTTGGTCCACAGCGACTCCAGGCACGAGAACTGACTGTCGCCCCACCCGTAGAGCGACGACGCCAGCTCGCGCGCGGTTGCTTTCGCGCCCTCCGGGGTGTTCGCAGCGGCCTGGGCCTCGGCCGCCGCCTGTGCTGCCGCAGCAGCTGCGGCTTCCGCAGCCTGCTGCGCAGCGAGAACCTCGGCGTCATGCTGCGCCCGTGCATCGGCGAGTCCGGCGCGGTACGTCGCCGTCTGAGTCGTCAGATCCGTCGTCTCAGCGGTGATGTGGTCGGTCACGCCCAGCACGAGCTGACGCGGCAGCGTGCGAACCTCCGCATGGTCGACGAGCACGGTGCTCAGAGTCGAAGAATCGGGGGCAGACACGTTGACGGTGAGGCCGGAGGTGGCCACCTCGTCGCGAGCGGCGGCAGCGTCAACGATCGCCGCCTCAGCGACGTCGAACACCTCGGACGCGGGGGAGTTGTCGACGGCCGCGAAGATGTCGGTGCTGATCGGTGTCACCGGGCTGATGATCTCGGGCGAGGCTGCCAGGCGGGCGGGTTCCTGCGATGCGACGGCCGGCGCGGTTCCGGCGGCGAGGCCGGTCGCAACACCCAGGCCGATGGCGATCACCGTGCGGAGACGGTGAGAGCGGCGGGCGGGACGGTGCGTGTCGCGATAGATGCGTCGTGACGCGAGGGCAGGATCGGTCGAAGCGAAAGAAGTCATGATCTCCAGCGGACAGAGGGCAGGGCGCGCCGGTTCAGGGAGGGTGGCACGGTCGCTCGGGTGCGACTCAGCGAGCCTCAACGCCCCTCTTTTGCGTGACCTGGGCGAACGCTGGGAGGCAAATGCAAGCAGTGACGTCGAATTGTTATGTCACGGTTCGATAACGACGCCGCGTTGGGGTGGACATTCGGCTACTTTCGGCGGTGCCGCGATCGCAGTGAGCGGCAGGGATCGCGGGCGTTCGTGACGCGATGGGATCGCTCCCGGACGGCGTGCATTCGCGAAATGGCCTGATCGCTGCCCGGACTGGTTGAGGGTTGGCGCAAAAACATGTGTCGCAGTGCACGGAATCCAGGATGACGGCGTCTGTGTGCGGGACGTCCACCGGTGTGGAGGCGGTCGCGCGAGCCCACTTCGCGCGAGACACGGAGGCTTCGTCCAGCGTTCGTGGTGGGTCGCGTTTGGTCTTCGGCTGGGGACAAGCCCACCGTCGGCGACGAGGTCTTCGGGTGCGGATGAAAGTCCTTCGTCGGGGGCAAGCCCTCCGGTCGCAACGATCCGCCGGTGGGGATGGGCTGCGCCGGGTCGAGTTCGGCCGCGTCCGGCTGGGGACACGCCCTCAGCGGGTGACGCGCCGCGAGACGTCCCCATCGCTGGCGTCGGCGGATTCACGCCACTGCGTCGGGAGGGGCGACACGAAACGAGGAGATTTCATCCGGTGCTCCGCTCTGGGCCGCGTTTGGCCCTCCGGACGAGACAATGTCCTCGTTTCGAGTCACGGCGCACCGATTCGACCGCGACAGACCGCACGGAAGAACACCGACAGCCGTCGGGCAGCCACGCACGATTCCCCGCCGTGGCAGAACGCTACCGGCGCGGCGGGTGCGCGGCACGGGCGCGCTCGACGTCGTCCAAGTGGTCGTTGAAGCCGCGGGCGGCCACCGTCGGAAGCCCGGTGTCAATGGATGCCCGCAGTGCTGCCACGAACTCCTCGCCCGAGTCGGCCAGCGGGTAGAACGGCAGGGCGGCGGCGATGAGCTTGCCCATCGCCTGACCGGAGCGCTGCGCGAGCGCGGCCAGCTCCTGCGGAGCATGCACGATCCACGGCGCGACGAGATCGGCCTGCCCCGTCCCCCACAGGCCCACGGCAGCCGAACTCAGCTCGCGGTTGGTGAGTTCGCCGCTGACCAGTCGCTGCGACCACGTCGCCTTCGCCGACGCATCGGCTACGGCCGCGCGGGCGCGGAGAGCAGCGTGCGCACCGGACGTGGTGTTGTCGCGCACTGCTTCCGCCTCAATCGCCGATGCATCGCCCAGCTCAGCCAGGCGCGTCACCAGCAGCCAGCGCAGCGCCTGATCCTCTGCGCGCTCCAGACGATCGTGCAACGCCGCGGTGTCGACGGCGGTTCGCGCGAACAGGCGCGCAGCGGCTGCCTCGCGGAGCGGATCGGCGGAAGCCACCACCGTGTCGGCGAGAGCCGCGAGCTTCTCCAGCACCGCAGACAGTTCGTCGGGACGGCTGTGCGTGATCGCGGTGCGCAGGACGGCCCCGCTCGCGCCCTCGAACACGGTCGGATCGGTGTCGCCCGCGAGCTGCGAGCCGGCGAGCGTGACCAGAGACGCCGCCGTGCGCGCGCCGCGCTCCACCTCGGCGACCGCCGTCGACCAGAGCAGAGCGCGGGTGAGCGGAGACGCGATCGCTCCCAGCATGCCGTCCAGCCCGGCGCGAGATTCGGCATCGAGGTGGAGTTCGGCATAGGTCTCGTCGGCGGAGTTCGGCACCACGATCAGCCCCGCGAAAGCGGGGAGGTGCATCGGCTCATCGGCCAGATCGACCAGCTCTTCCCGAACCACCGAGCCGTCCTCGCCGAAGCCCGTGACATGGAAGCGATGCGGTCGCGAGCCGATGCGGGTGAGCACCGGAACCTCGTCGTCGCGCGTCACGGAGATCGTGTCGAAGCCGGTAGTGCGCAGCCAGAGATCCGCCCATCCGCGAACGTCTCGGTCGGTGGCGGAATCCAACGCGCCGAGGAAGTCCGCCAGCGATGCATTGCCGAACGGGTGCGCCGAGAGATGCCGATTCACTCCGCGCAGGAAGTCCTCTTCGCCGAGCCAGGTGACCAGCTGGCGCAGCACCGCGTTGCCCTTGGCGTACGTGATCATGTCGAAATTCGAGAACGCGGTGTCCACGTCGGGCAGATTCTCCGCGTCCTCCGCGATGGGGTGCGTCGACCGGCGCGCGTCGGCGCGATACGCCGTGGGCTTGCGACCGAGCGCGGCCGCTGTCCACAGTGACGTTCCGCTGGCGCGACCGCCGACCTCGTAGCCCATGTAGTCGGCGAACGACTCGTTCAGCCAGGAGTCCTCCCACCAGCGGAACGTCACGAGGTCGCCGAACCACATGTGCGCCATCTCATGCGCGATCACCGAGTTCATACCCGCCTGCTCCACCGCGGTCGGCTCGCCCGGAGTGAGGTACTCGTCGCGGAACGATACGCACCCGGGGAACTCCATCGCGCCCCAGTTCAAGCCGGGGGTGAACACCTGCTGGTAGTCCTCGAAGGGGTACGGCTCCTCGAAAGCGGAGGTGTAGTACGCGAACGCGGCCGACGTGATCGCACGCAGCCGATCGATCTCGCGACGCAGCTGCGGCTCCTGGGAAGCGCGCGCATGCCAGCCGAAGGGGAGTGATCCACCCGCGGCGAGCGCGTACGGCTCATCCCACTCGATCGAGACGAAAGGACCCGTGCAGAAGAAGAAGATGTATGACGAGAACGCTGGCGTCGCGCGGAAGAACCAGGTGTCTTCCTCGCGATGGTCGAACCGTCCGTTTGCGAGCACTGTCGCGCTTGAGGGGGCGGTGACGGATACCGTGAACGTCGACTTGAGGTCGGGCTGATCGAAGCACGGCAGCACCTTCTGCGCGATGTCCATCGCCGTGTAGGCACTCACGTACCGCTCGCCGTCGGCCGGGTCGGTGACCGCCGTCATCCCGTCGCCATCGGTGACGTAGGGCATTGTCGCCCGAATGCGCACCTGGTTGCGGGCGGACAGGTCGCTCAGCAGGATGCGGTGCCCGTCGTATGACGCCGGTGCTCCGTCGACGATCACGTCCTCCGCCGCCACGAGTTCGAGGAAGGACGAGGCCCCGGGCGTCGTGCACGAGAAGCTGATCGTGACATCGAGGCGATATCGATCGAGGGCGGTCACATCAAAGTGGGCGACGGTGTCGATCTCACTGATGAGCTCGGCGCGGATACGGGCTTCCTGCAACGTCAAAGACACACCTCGAGGCTATGCGATGGGTCCGACATGCCCCAGGCGGCGGGCGCGCCGGCGGTGAAGTCGCCGAAGGCGCGGGCGCCCCTCAGCCGACGCGTGTGCGCGGGGACTCGGCCGACGCGTGTGCGCGACGACTCAGCCGACGCGTGTGCGCAGCGACTCAGCCACCGCGAAGATCCAGCGCCAGCGCTCCTCGTCCGCGAACTGCAGCGGCATGTCCCAGTACAGATAGGCCACGCCGCCGGTGATCTCGAGGTCCACGGGGAAGCGGCTCAGCAGGTCGACGAACTCCTGATCGGCCAGCGCCGTCGCGCGGGGAAGGTCTCGCCGCCACGCCCAGAGCGTGAAGCGCGCACCGTTCGCGGCGACCAGCTTCGTGGGCTCGCGAACATCGATGATGCCCGTGAGCGCGCCGGCCTTCCAGGGGGCATTGTTGGAGGCCGCGTCGAGGAGGAGGTCCGGGGCGGACGGAGTCAGCGGCATCCGCGCGTATCCCCATTGCTGCGGGGAGCGCGCTCCGCGATACCCGGGCACCAGGTATCGGAACTGACCCACTTCGACGGCGCCGTCGAACCAGCGCGTCACGTCCACCAGGCGCGGGTTGAGGCGACCTTCTCCGAAGACCGTGCTGCGGTAGTCCGGGTCCGGGACCTCCAAGACGAGCTGAATGCCGTTTGCGGCGAAGAACTCCGTCAAGCGCCAGCGCACTTCGGGTCCGGTTCGCGCGGCATGCACCACGCGGCGCACGATCCAGGCGATCAGCAGCGCCGTGAGAGCCAGCACGATCCCGCAGGGGAGCCACCACCACGGCGAGCCTCCCGAGAGTGGTCCCATCGCGAATGCTCCGGCGAACAGCACACCCACGACGACGACGATCCCGGTGACGCACCCGGTTGTGACCCCGTCGCCCACCCGAGAGCGAATGGCCGTTCGCCCCAGCCGGCGCTCGGATTCCCGCACAGCCGAGGCATCGACCGGACGCGTGAGCGGCTCGAAGTCCACAGCGTCGAAGGGGGAGATCATCGCCCCAGGGTACCCAGTCCGTTTTCGGATACGTTCGACGAATGACCGCAGCCCCCGAGCCATGGACCATCGTGTCCAGTGAGCGGCTCATCGACGACCGCTGGATCCACCTCCGCGCCGACACCTGCGTGGACGGCGCGGGTCGCACCATCGCGCCCTACTACGTTCAGGAGCCGCCGGACTGGGTCTCGGTGTTCGCCATCGATGAGGACGGATCCGCCGTGGTGCTCAATGAGTATCGTCCCGGAGCTCGTGCCGTGCTTCCGGGCGTGGTCGGCGGGGGTGTTGAGCCGGGGGAGGAGCCGGCGGCCTGTGCCGCGCGTGAGCTGCGCGAGGAGACGGGTCGGGAGGCGGGCGAGCTGGTCGATCTCGGCCGGACCTGGGCGAACTGGGGCCAGCTGGAGAATCGCGTGCACTACTTCCTGGCGCTGGACTGTCGCGTCATCGCCGATCAACAGCTGGACTCCGGCGAGTTGATCGAGGTGGTGACAATGCCCGTGGCCGATACCGACGGGCTGTTCCAGCAGGCCTATCACCAGCTCAACCAGCTGAAGGCGCGGGAGTGGCTCGCCGCGCGCGGTCGCTGATGGCGTGAATGCATGAGCGTGGGCCGAATGCATGAGCCTTATGGCGGATCCGTCATGGATTCGGCGCATGTTCCTGTGTTCGCGACGTGGGCGTTGCGGCCATCTCGGTCGCCGTGGTCACCGGGGGCGTGCGCACCGCTCACGGAGGTTGTGTCGTCAGTGCATGATGGTGGGCCGGATGCATGAGGCGTCCGTCGGATCCGTCATGGATTCGGCGCATGTTCCTGTGTTCGCGACGCGGCGATTCACCCACCCTGTCCGGGCAGGGCACGAAACATCTGCGGAACGCCGGCCGCGGCACACGCTTCGTCGAGTCGCCGCGTGGCCGACTGGAACTCTTCGCCGCTCAGATCGGCGCCGTCTGCTGCGAGCTTGCTGACCGTCGTGGCTGCGGCGGTGACGTCGCCGTGCTTCTCGCCCGTCACGATCGTCGCCCACGAGTCCCGCAGGATGAGCTCCAGGGCGGCGGAGCCGGCCTCATCGATGTCGCCGTTCGCGAGCCGGAACTCCGATCGCCAGACGGTGCCGGAGATCTCGAGCACATGCCCGCACGTGAGGGCGTCGCCGGCGCTTCCCGTGAGGCTCTCGCTCCCAACGAGATCGGAATCCGGAGCCAGCGTCGCATCTTCTTTGGCGGTCGGTGACGATGCGTTCCCGGTCGGTGACGACGGCGTGCCTACCGCCGTGGTGGGGCCGTCTGCCGGTTGATTCGAACAGCCGGTCGCGATGAACGCGGTCAGCACGAGTGCCGTTGCCGCAAGAATGATCGTGCGCTTCATGAGTCCCCCTGACTCTGATTCGATTGTGCAGTCGACACTGCAACACCCGGGAGAGTCGCCGCTAGCTCTCGTCTGAGCCGGGTGCTGGTGGCGGGACGCCGCGCGCACCAACGGCCCCGCGAGCTCTCGTCAGAGCCCGGCGTCAGCCCGCGTTCTGCGCAGCCAGGCTCCAGACCTCGGGCATGGCCTGTTCGTCGTCGCCGTCGCGGAACGTCGTGAAGTGATCCACGTGACGGCCGATGAAGGCTTGCCAGCGGGCGTTCGCTTCGTCGGTGGCGAGGGCGCGGATCGCGGCGGCGAAGTCGTCGCACTCCACGAGATGGAAGAGGTCGCGACCGCTGCGCCAGATGGTCCAATCGTGGATGCCGATGCGCGCGAACGTCTCTGCCAGATCGGCGGGGATGGTGGCGTGGTCGGCTTCGTACTCGGCTTCGGAACCGGGACGCAGGACGGAGTGCAGGGCGACGCGCATGTTCTTTCCTTCGCGGTTCAGCGGCCGACGAGGTCGGCGACGGAATCGATGATCTCGGACGGACGGAACGGGTACCGCTCCACTTCGGCGGGATCGCTGATGCCGGTCATCACGAGGATGGTGTGCAGGCCCGCCTCGATTCCGGCGACGATGTCGGTGTCCATGCGGTCGCCGATCATGGCGGTCTTCAGCGAGTGTGCGCCGATCTGGTTCAGGGCCGTGCGGAACATCATCGGGTTGGGCTTGCCGACCACATACGGCTCCTTGCCCGTGGCCTTCGTGATCAGGGCGGCGAAAGCGCCGGTGGCCGGCAGGGCGCCCTCGCGACTCGGACCCGTGGCGTCCGGGTTCGTGGTGATGAAGCGGGCACCGCCGTCGATGAGTCGGATCGCACGGGTGATCGCCTCGAACGAGTACTGACGCGTCTCACCGATGACCACGTAATCCGGCTTCGTATCGGTCATGATGTAGCCGGCCTCGTGCATCGCAGTGGTGAGACCGGCCTCGCCGATCACGAACGCGCTCCCGCCCGGGTGCTGCTGCTTGAGGAATTCCGCCGTCGCCAGCGCCGACGTCCAGATGTGCTCCTCCGGGACCACGATTCCGCTGCGCTTCAGGCGCGCGCTGAGATCGCGACGGGTGAAGATCGAGTTGTTGGTGAGCACCAGGAACGGGATACCCGCGGCCTGCCACTGCGCCAGCAGCTCGGCGGCGCCGGGGATCGCAGAGTTCTCATGGACGAGCACGCCGTCCATGTCGGTCAGCCAGCACTCGATGTCTTCGGGACGCGCCATGTGCCCAGCATATGGCGCGTCCCGTCGGTCAGTTCGCCCACCCCTCCAGAACGATCTTGCCGACCGTGCGCCCGGTCGCGATCGCGGCGTGTGCGCGCTCCAATGAGTCGGCGCTGATCGTTCCGAGATTCGTGGTCGTGGTGGCGCGCACGACACCGGAGTCGACGAGACCCGCCACCTGATCGAGGATCCACTGCTGGTGGTGCGATTCCGGCAGGAACAGCGGATCGGTGAACATCAGCTCCCACAGCCACGCGATGCTCTTCTGCATCAGGGGTGCCACGTCACGGGGGCCGTTATCGATCGCCACGATGGTGCCGAACGGCGCGACCACCTGAGCGTAGGTCTCCACCTGGCCCGATGAATGCGCGGAGAAGAGCCACGACACACCCTGCGGCGCGAGCGACTGCACCTGAGCCGCGAGGTCACCGTGGTGGTCGACGACGTCGTGAGCCCCCATGGCGCGCGCCCAGTCTGCATTCGCCGCGCTCGCGGTGGCGATCACGCGCACATCGGGTGCCAGGGCACGCACCAGCTGCGTCAGGATCGAGCCGACGCCGCCGGTGGCGCCCACGATGAGGAGGTCGCCGGTGGATTCGCGCGTCAGACGGAACCGATCGAATGCCGTCTCCCAGGCGGTGAGCGCAGTGAGGGGGAGCGACGCGGCCTCACCGAACGTCGCGCTGCGAGGCTTGTGGCCCACGAGGCGGGCCGCGACGCGCTGGTATCGCTGATTGCTTCCCGCCATCGCCAGGCTGCCGGCGTAGAAGACCTCGTCCCCGGCGCGGAATCCGTCGACGCCTGCGCCGACGGCTGTCACGACCCCGGCCGCGTCGTAACCCAGGATGCCGAAGCCGCCAGCCGGCGGCTGGGAGCGGCGCATTACGTCCACAGGATTGACGGACACAGCCTCCACGCGGACGACGAGTTCGCCCGCGTCCGGCACGGGAATCGCGCCCTGCCGAGCCTCGAATGCGCCCGGCGTGAGCGACTCCGTGAATCCGATCATGATGTTGGTCTCTTCGTTCATGCGCTCAGAGTTCCACGGGGTGTGAAAGCGATGGCCGGATCGCCAGAGAGCTGGCCCGGAACTGGCGAACTTTGGCCCTCGCGAGATCGATCCATGCTGGCTGGTTCGGAGCGGATCGATAGAATCAGGTCATGCCCTCTCGCTCGCCGCACCGCGTGGTCGTCCTCGCCCAGGACGGCGCCTACCCGTTCGAGATCGGCATCCCGGCGCGTGTGTTCGGAGCCGCGGACGGTGCGTATGAGGTGTCCCTCGTCACGCCGACCGGTGGCCCGATTCGAACGAACGCCGGATTCGATGTGGTTCCCACGACCGACACGCGGGCCCTGGCGCAGGCGGACACGGTCATCGTCACCCCGGTGGACACGTCGCTCCTGCAGCGTCACGCGGACGATGATGTGCGGGCGGCGCTGGCGCTGGTCCCCCGGCGAGCGCGGATCGTGTCCATCTGCACCGGCGTGTTCACACTCGCCGCGGTCGGACTGCTCACGGGGCGAACCGTCACCACGCACTGGCAGTGCGCGGAGCTGTTTCGCGATTGGTATCCGCACGTGAGCGTGGATGAGAACGTCCTCTTCGTCGACGGCGGCGACATCCTGACATCTGCGGGTGTCGCCAGCGGCATCGATCTCTGCCTGCATCTGATTCGGGTGGACCATGGAGCCGAGCTCGCGAATCGTGTTGCTCGGCGGTGTGTGGTTGCCCCACACCGCGACGGTGGGCAGGCGCAGTTCATTGAACGGCCCGTTCCGGATGTGATCGAAGCGTCGACGACTCGGGCCCGTGCGTGGGCTCTGGAGCATCTGGACGAGCCGCTCACCATCACACAGCTGGCGCGTCACGCGTTGATGAGCGAGCGCACATTCACTCGCCGGTTCCGCAGCGAGACGGGACTCTCGCCCCGCCAGTGGCTGACCCGTCAGCGATTGTCGGCGGCTCGCGAGCTGCTGGAGCGCACCGACCTGGGGATGGGCGATATCGCGGCGGCGGTCGGATACGCAACGCCCACGTCGTTGCGCAACCACCTCGTGTCCGCGCTCGGGGTTTCTCCGACGACGTATCGGCGTCGCTTCCGCACTTCTGTCGCCGTGCGCTGAGCCCTCGCCGCGGCGCGGCACTGTGCTGCGCAGTGGTGCGATGCGCTGCGCAGCGCCGCGATACCGCGACGCGGCGATGCGACGATGCGCTGTCGCTATGCGATGCTGCGATGCTGCGATGCTGCGCCGCGATGCGATGCGATGCGATGCGATGCGATGCGATGCCGCGATGCGCTGCGGCGCCGCGCTGACACGATGCGCTGCCGCGATGCGCTGACACGATGCGGCGGGTCGCGGGTGCGGCGGCGTGTGTGGTGAGGGCCGCGGTGTCGGAGGCGGCGACGCGGATATAACAACACGGATGCGGGGATGCCGGTGCGTATGCCGCGCCGAGCACGCCCGGCGGGATACTGTGGCAACGTGGCGCGAACGGATCCTGCCTGGGACACGGAGCACCTGCCGGATCAGACGGGGCGGGTGTTTCTCATCACGGGTGCCACGGCGGGGCTCGGGTTCTTTGCGGCGGCACAGCTTGCGCGCACGGGAGCCCATGTCATTCTGAGTGGTCGCAATCCGAATCGCCTCTCCGCGTCCCGCGCCGCCATCATGCGACGGGTCCCCGAAGCGTCGACCGAGTCGATCCTGCTCGATGTCACCAAGGGCGGATCCATCCGCTCCGCGGCGGCCACGCTGCGCTCGCGAGAGCGGCTGGACGGGATCATTCTGAACGCCGGTGTGGTGCACCCCCCGAAGGAGCGGGAAGAGGCCGAAGGGCACGAACTGGTTCTGCAGACCAACGTGCTGGGACACTTCGCGCTCGCCGGCGAACTGCTGCCCGCGCTCGCGCGCACCGGTCTGCGTACTCCGGGCGCGCGCATGGTGTGGCTCGGATCAGTGTCCGTGGCGTCGTGGCGCTCACGTGATCTCGCGCCGGAGCTTGAAGCCGGATACAAGATGGCGCGTGCTTACGTGCAGTCCAAGTTCCTCGTGCAGGCGCTCGCGGCCGAAGCCGATCGACGCCTGCGGGCCGCGGGCGTGCCGGTAGCGAGCGTCATCGCTCATCCGGGCTACTCGCTCGGCGGGCGCTCGGCGGGCATCGCCGGGGTGAATCAGCCCTCGCGTCTCAAGCGCTTCCTCGCCAATCTCCAGGCTCCGATCGCCCAGTCGAAGGAAGCGGGGGCGACCAACGAGGTGCGGGCGCTCATCGATCCCGCGGTGGGACCCGGCGACATGGTCGGTCCCGTCGGACGGCTGCGCGGAGAACCGCGCATCACCGACCGCGATGCGCGCAACCCCCTGACGGCGATCAGCGCGGAGCCGGAGGTCGGCGCCGCGGCGTGGGCCTTCTGCGAAGACGCCACACGCACCGTGTGGCCCTTCGCCCGGTTCGGGCGCTGACGCCCGAGGCGACACGTCGCCCGGAGCGCCGCAGCATCCCGACCTGACGTGTGCCCAACGGAGGAGATTGTCGCGAATCTCGGACCACCGCGGCCGGGAGGCCCTAATTTGGCGACGATCTCCTCGTTTCGCGACGTGGTCGGCCGGGGAGCGGTGTGGCGCGGTGGGATGCGGCGGGCTTGGTGCGAGTGGGTGCGCGCTCTGGGCGGAGCCAGGTCCCCGCGCCGTTCCGACATGTGCCCAACGGAGGAGATTGTCGCGAATCTCGGGCCGACGCGGCCTTGACGCCCTATTTTGGCGACGATCTCCTCGTTTCGTGACTTGGTCGACCGGGGTACGCGCTACCGGCGGCGAGCCGATGTCGCCCCCCACGTGTCTGACGTGTACCCAACGGAGGAGACTGCCGCGAATCTCGGGTCGACGCGGCCCGCGGCCCCTACGTCAGCGCCAGTCTCCTATTTCCAGGACGCGGCGTGCGGGCGGGGAGATTTCGGCAGAGCGTCGCGCCGCGTCCTGCCGGGGGTGCGCGCTGTCGGCGGCGAGCCGATGTCCGCCCTGCTCGGCTCCGACGTGTACCCAACGGAGGAGACTGCCGCGAACCTCGGGCCAGCCCGAACAGGAGACCCTATCCCGGCGTCAGTCCCTACTTCGGAGCGGGGGCTGCGCGCCGCGGGCAGAGCGTTGCCCACGCAGGCCGATGTCCACTCCCGGAGCCCCAAGCCCACCACAGCCGACGTCGCGAACCCCGGTCGCGCCGATGCGAGGATGGGCGGGTGACTACTCCGATCCCCGTGCTCATCGACTGCGACCCCGGACACGACGACGCGTTCGCCCTGTGGCTGGCGCTCGGCAGCGAACGACTCGATGTTCGTGGCGTGACGGCGGTGGGCGGAAACGCCGGACTCGCCCACACGGAGCGCAACGCGCGCGTGATTCTCACCGTCGCGGGTGTCACGGATATCCCCGTCGCTGCGGGAGCGGCTGCACCGCTGGAGCGGGAACTGGAGACGGCGGAGTGGATCCACGGCGAGAACGGACTCGGCGGACCGGAGCTTCCGCCCGCCGCCTTCGAGCTGGACTCCCGGGATGCCACCGCCCTCATGGAGGACGTCCTGCTCTCTTCCGATGAGCCGGTCGCGATCATCGCCACCGGTCCCATTACCAACGTCGCGGTGCTGGTGCGCGACCACCCGGAGCTGCACCAGCGCATCCGCGAGATCGTGTGGATGGGTGGATCCACGGAGCGAGGCAATGTCACTCCGTATGCCGAGTTCAATGCGTGGGTGGATCCTGAGGCGCTCGACATCGTGGTCCGCTCGGGAATCCGCTTCACGATGGTGGGTCTGAACGTCACCCACACGGCGTTGGTGACACCCGAGGTGCGCGAGCGGGTGTCGGCGGTGGCGAACAACACGGGACGATTCGGTGCCGAACTGCTGGACTTCTTCTGCGCGACGAACGACGAGGTCTTCGGCATGCCCGATGGTCCGCTGCACGATCCGGTCGCCGTCGCGGTGCTCGCGGCGCCTGAGGTCGTCACGTCCGTGCACACGAGGCTGGATGTCGAGCTGGTCGGATCCGAGACCCGGGGTGCCACCAGCGTCGACTTCGATGGCATGCTGCGACGGGAGCCGAACGTCCACGTCGTCACGGCGCTCGATATCCCCGCGTTCTGGAACCGCGTGATCGCGGCACTTCACACACTGGGTTGATCGCGGCTCCCGACCGGAGGTGCGGTCGCGGTCCTGACCCATTGGCTGCACGAAACACTGGGCACGGCCGCGGCCCCGATAGTGACCGAGCTCGAGATCCACGTCACGCCGCCCTCGATAACGACCGAGCTCGAGACCCATCACGCTGCCTTGAACTGCGACCTCGGTGCTGAAAACCCCGCGAGACTTCCGTCTGTGGGCGACAATCAGCGCGTTGCGGCGATTCTCGCCCACAGACGGAAGTCTCACGGGAGTTGGTGTTGGGAGGAAGCGGAGTCCCTTGCCTCCCACCGAGGTCACCCCTGGGTGAGCCAGCTGCGGTAGGCGTCCACCGAGTACGGTCGGCCGAGGAAGTCCTCGACCAGGTCCGCCGCGTCGCGGGAACCGCCGGGCGCGAGGATGCTCTCGCGGTACCGCTGGGCGGGTCCGGGGGCCATCAGATCCGCATCGAAGCCGGTGAGCAGATCGCGGGCGATGACGAGGCTCCACTGATACGTGTAGTAGCAGGACCCGTACCCGGTGAGGTGGCCGAAGCCCGCGTACGAGTGCGTGTTCGGCAGGCGGCGCACGGGACTGGCGGACTCGTAATAGCCCTCCACCGCGGTGGCGATGTCCGCGGGACGATCCACATGCAGGTGGAACGACGTGCGGGCATGACCCAACTGGGTCCGGACGCCGAGGGCACGTCCGAACGCGTCCGCGGTGCGCATCCGATCGACCAGCGCTGCCGGAATCTCCTCTCCGGCGTCATTGCGGGCGAACGTGCGCAGCACGTCGTGGTTCCACGCCCACTCCTCGAGCATCTGGCTCGGTGCCTCCACGAAGTCCCACTCCGTGGACACCCCGGAGAACGGTGCCCAGTGCTGGCGACCGCCCAGGATGTCGTGCACCAGATGCCCGAACTCGTGGAAGAACGTGGTCACCTCGTCGTGCTCCATCGCCCCACGCGAGAAGTTGCACACCAGTGCGGCCTCCGGGAGCATCGCGTCGGCGACACCCGGCGCGATCGGGAAGCAGGCGGCGTGGTTGAACTTGCCGTCGCGCGGATGCAGGTCGAGGTGAATACGCCCGATACGCTCGTCACCCTGCATGACGTCGTAGGTGCGGACGCCCTCGTGCCATGAGGATGCTGACACGGGAATATACGTGAGACCGAACAGGCGTCCCGACGTATCGAGCAACCCGTCCAGCACCCGATCGAACGAGAAGTAGGAGCGGACGACCTGCGAATCGACGTCATACCGCTCGCGACGAACCGTGCCCAGAAGGTAGGCGAGATCGCTGGCCAGCACCTCCGTCGCGGCAGGATCATCGTCACGGAGCCGATCAAGCAGCAGTTCGTACTCCGGCATCATCGCCTCGCGCGAGGCCTCGTCCACCTCGTCGAGGAAGCGCGCGACATTGGCGGACGATCCGACCATGCGCGTCTCTGTCTCGTAATCCGCCCAGTTGCCATAGCCGAGGAGATGGGCGCGACGCTCGCGCACCTCCAGCAACTCCGCGAGCACGGCATCGTTCTCGGGCCACGCAAGGTCGCCGAAGGCCGAGGAGATAGCCAAACGCGTTCCGCGATCGCGGGCATATTCTCGAACCGGCATGAGGTCCGGATAGTCGGTCGAGATGGTCACGAGGCCATCGGCGTCCGCCGGATGGGAATCGAGAAAGTCCTGCGGGAGGCCTGCGAGCGACTCCGGGGTGACGCGGATCTCACGCCGGCCCTCGCGGATGTTGCGGCCGAAGGCGAGACTCAGCTCGGTGTCGCGATCGGCGAGCCGAGTGACCTCAGCGCGGGTTGCCGGATCGAGATCCACACCGCCGCGCCGGAAATCACGCAGCACCCGATCTCGCAGCCGCACGGCATCGGCGTCGAGCCCCTCTGCGTCGGTCGCCGCGAACACGGCGGCGAGGTCGACATCAGCCATCAGCTGTGCCTCGATGGCGCCAGCACGCGTCACACGCTCCTCGGCACCGGCGCGGATGTCACGATCAGGATGCGTCTCGGAGACGAGCGAAGCCTCCGAGACCACGCTGATCAGTGCGATCTGCAGGCTGTTCCAGAGTTCCAGCACCTCGGTCGCGGTGCGCTCGGCACCGTCTTTGAGCTGCTCGGCGAATGCAACGACGTCGACCAGACGATCGTCGTAGCGGGTGGTGGTGAAGGCGGTCCAGTCAGCGTCGACGGCGGGAAAAGCGATGGGTTCGATCACCCTTCGACCCTATGCGCCCCGCGCCTGCATCGCACGGGTCGAGCACGGCAGGGCGTCAGACGGTCAGCCAGATGGCGAGTTCCGCGCCACTAGGCACCGGGGATCCCACGACCAACTCCGATCCCACCTGGATGCCGGCGTCCTCGATCGCGCACAGCAGGTCCGGATCGCGATCACTCACTCGCAGCACGCGCCCGCGGTGGCCCGTATGGGCATCGCCGAGGAGCACGAAGGGCTCGCGCTCGATGTGACCCGTTGCGTCGGGGATGGCATCGCCATGCGGGTCGAATCGTGGGCGACCCAACTGCTCATCGATGGACTCCAGCAGGCGATCGCTGATCGCGTGCTCCAGCACTTCGGCCTCGTCATGCACTTCGTGCCAGGCGTAGCCGTGCTCGCGCACGAGCCACGTCTCGATCAGACGGTGGCGGCGGAGCATACCCAGCGCGCGGATCGTGCCGCCGTCGGTCAGGCGGATCGCACCATACGGTTGGTGTGAGACCAGGCCGGCAGCCGCGAGCTTCTTCACCATCTCCGTGACGCTGGAGGGCGCGATGCCGAGAGCGCCAGCGAGCACCGAGGGAGTGATCGGGTCGTCCTGCCACTCGGTGTGCGCGTAGATGGTCTTCAGATAGTCGTCGACCGCGGGGGATGCCACCTGACAAACCTAACCCGGTTCATCGTGCGCAATCGGCGGCCCTTCCCCGGGGAAGGGACTGATTGCGCACGATGAACCGGGACTAAGCCTCGAGCAGTGTCTCGCCGATGTAGCCCCCGGGTTCGCATCCGGGTGGGATGGCGAACACCGCGGATCCGATCGGTGTGGTCCACGTGTTCAGCAGATCCAGCTCATCGAGTCGGCGCTGCAGGGGAGTGAACTGCCGTGAGACGTCGGCCTGGAATGACCCGAACAGCAGTCCCGAGCGACTGATCGACGCGCCGGTCGGAGGTTCGTCATAGTTGTATGCCCGTCGGAGAATACGCTCGTCCGGGTTGTCGCTCCGAGCCCGACGAACGTGAGAGAAGTCCGCAATCACGGGGAAGCCGAGCGAGGTGGTGGCCTCGAAGTCCGGCTCGTCGTGTTCCTTCGTTCCCGTCAGCGGCGCACCGGAATCGAGGAATCGGCCCATCGACTGCTCGCGCCCCGACCGATCGACCTCATCCCACGTATCGAGGTTCATCTCGATACGTCGGAGCACGAAGCTCGTGCCTCCCGCCAGCCAGCCGTCGTCGATCCACACGAGGCGGTCGAAGTCAGCGGTGCCGGGGGTGAGGTTGCTGGTTCCGTCCACCTGCCCGAACAGATTGCGCATCGTGGTGCCGGAGGCTTCCGTCCCGCGCGAACGCCGGAACCCGGACTGGCTCCAGCGCACCGACGCGAACGATCGCGCATCCTTCAGCAGCATGCGCGTCGCGTGCGCCAGAGTGACCGCATCATCTGAAGCGACGATGATCAGCAGGTCGCCATCGCTGTACTCCGCCTGCAGCCGATCGATGCTGAACGCCGGAAGCGGAGCGAGCCAGTCCGGTGCCGCACCCGACGCGCGCGCGACGAACGCCGGACCGAATCCGAACGTCACTGTCAGCCGTGCGGGCGCGACGGTGAGCTCGGGCTCGGTGTCCGCCAGCGCTGCCCGACCCCCGGCGAGCCGGGCGGCATCGTCCGTGAGCACGCGCATGAGCCGGCGCAGGCCGTCGCGATCGACTTGCTCTCGCAGATCGAGCGCGACGAACGTCGCGTGGGCCTGTGCCGGGGTGTCGATGCCGGCCTGATGTTTCCCGTGGAACATCACCGTCTCGCCGCCGTGTACTCGCTCGGTGTCAGGGGCCGCCGCGGGTGCGGCGGGGCGGGCCATCAGCTGATCCGCCCCGATCGCGACCGCAGCTCCCACGCCGGCGACAGCCCCTCCGAGGAGAAACTGCCGCCGGCTCGCGAGGCGCCGACGTGGCGTCGGGGAGTGATCGCTCGCGGTCACGGCGTGGGGTCCGAGGTGTGCTCGCCGTGATCCATTCCGCTCATGCCGTCGCCGCTGTAGTTCTCGTTGGCGCCCGTGAAGTCCTTCACCGGCGCCTCGACCGTCAGCGTGGAGCCGTCGGTGAGCGCGAGAGTGATGGACACCTCGTCGCCCGCGACCAAGTCGGCGGTGAGGCCCATCAGCATGATGTGGTTGCCACCGGGCTCGAGGACGAGCGACCCGTGCGCTGGAACGGTGAATCCGCCGTCGATCGGACGCATCGTCATGTTTCCCGATGCGTCCATCACGGTCTCGTGCAGTTCGATCTCCGATGCGGCGGCAGCGCCCGAGAGAGTGACGACCGCCGACGAGACGGTGAGGTCCGTGTCGCCGTCGTTGGTGAGCGTGCCGAAGGCGGCGGTCATGTCGCCGGTCTTGGCGGACTTCGTCCACGCGTCGGTCAGGGTGAGAGGTGTCGCGGCCTGCGACGCGGAATCGGATGTGGTTGTGCCCGCGGGAGCGGTGCCGGCCGAGCCCGCGCAGCCGGCGAGGCTCAGGGAGAGGACGAGTGCGCTTGCCGCGATGAGAGCGGAGCGGGAGATGACGGTGTTCATGAGTGGGACTCTTCGTTCGTGGTGTCGGTGGTGTCGGTGGTGTCGGTGGTGTCGGTGGTGTGGGTGTTGTGGGTGTCGGTGGTGTGGGTGTTGTCTTGGGTGATGTCGTCGCGGTGTGAGCGGCGGTTGAGGACGAGGATCAGGACCAGCACGCCGACGGCGACAACCGCGCCACCGGCTCCGATCAGGACGGTGCGCAGCACGCCGGAATCGTCGCTCGCCGTGGAGGCATCGGTGCTTGACGTGGTGACTGCCTCACCGCTGTCGGTGGTCGTGCCAGCCTCGGAGTCGGGGGCCGCAGCGCCTTCGGTTGCGGTGGCACCTTCCCCCGCGGTGGCGCCTTCCCCCGCGGTGGTGTCTTCACCCGCGTGAGGGGTGGGCAGCGGTTCGGCGTCGCCGACGGTGAACGGGATGTACCCGCTGATCGGGTGACCATCGCTGGACACCACGCGCCAGCGCACCTGGTAGCCGCCCACGGGGAGCGTGCCGAGGGTAGCCGTGACGGTGGTGCCGTCTGCGACGGGTTCATCGACGAGGTGATCGGTGCCGTCGGCATCCACGACGGTCATCGCGAGACCGGTGTCCATGATGGCGGCCGAGAACTCGAGCGTGACGGCAGTGGGAGCTGAGTCATAACGCGTGTCTGCGGCGGGATCGGAAGAGACGAGCTGATCGTGCGCTGACGCGGCGGTGGGCAGGGCGAACACGGCGAGGAGCGCGAGCATCGTGCCGGTCACCGCCGTCCGCAGGACACGCCGGTCCGTGCGAGGTGTGGGAGAAGTGGACATGAGGGCCTTTCGGTCATGCCGGGCGAACCGGCGGAACAGGGTGCGCGCGAGCGCGATGTATGTGGTGTGGCGAGGTGGAGGCGGCTGTGTCGCTCGCCCTGAAGCCGGGCAGCGAGCGGGCTCACACCCGGGCGCTGCGCTCGGACGACGCGTTCCGCGTCATGACCTCGGTGGCGCGCTTCGTGTCGGTCACTCGCCCGACGAACGGGACGAAGTGACGAGTCGAGGCGCGTTCCGCGTCGACGTGACTCGACGGGTGGCGTACGTCCGAGCCGCAGGCGGTTCGCGTCCGACGCAGCGCCTGCTCCCGCGGAGGTTTCGCAATGAGCCGGAGCGCCGAGCGGCCGACGGTGAGCCCGCAGAAGCGTGAGTAGCGTCTCGGCTGAGGTCCTGCGTCGCGCTGCGCGGTTGTCGCGTGCCCTTCGTCTCGCTCGCGCGGTGGTTGAGCGAGCGAAACGAGACGAAGGGCGCTCTGGCACCGCGAAGCGAACGAAACTCCGTCAGCGACCCAGCGGGGACGCCTGCGTGTCACGTCCCCTGCAGGGACCTTTCGTCTCGCTGGCGCTCGCTCAGCAACCGGGGTCGAGTCACACGTATGTGTCAGTCGAGTCACACGTATGTGTGTCAAGACTGTGCAGGGTCCTTCGCCCACTGGCGCGGTTTTCGAGCAAGCGAAGCGAGACGACGCGCGCTCCAGGTACCGCGAAGCGAGCCGAAGTGCCCCCGGCAACCGACGCGGGCGTCAGAGGAAGCGTGTGCGCTCAGAGAACCGCGACGACGGCGGGTGGGCCGCGGCGACGGACGGCGCGCAGCAGGGGAGCCGGGCGCGGGGAGATTCGGCGCGGAGCCGGGATCGGCGTGCGCACGGGGAGTCGGACGACGATCGCGCCGAGGATCATGCGCACACGGCGAGCGGAGGCGGCAACGATCTCGCGTACCAGGGCCAGTGCGGATCGCACGGCGCTCTCACCCCGATGCAGGGCGGTGATGGTGAGTGCTGCCGCGATCGCGTGACCGAACCACATGGCGGCTGTCGTCGGCACGATCGTCATCGGTGACGATGCGGCCATCACGGCGGTGAGATCAGCCCCGTGCAGGTGACCGCCGATCATCGGGCCGGCACCCAGGACGAACAGCGCGTGGAAGATCGCCTGACTGATGACCACGGCGATGCTCAGTCGGATCGCGGACAGTCGTCGTCCGGCAAGCAGGATGCAGACTGCCGCGGAGAGCAGCAGCGGCACGATCAATCCTGTCGCGGCGGGCATGGTGCCGCCGGCAGCCACGTGGGAGACGAGCGCGGTGAAGGTCGCGATGGACGCCGCGGCGGAGCCGCGTGCGATCCGGGGGAGCGGCGACCGACGCATGAGTCCAGTCAATCAGGTTCTGCGCCGGGGTGAGAATCGGTCACCCGCCGGTGAAGGTGAGCCACAGCAGCACCACGTTCAGCGCGATCAGCGCTGCCGCCACCAGGAGACCGAGCGCACTGGTGATCACATGGTTGCGCCGCGCGCCCATGATGTCCGGGCGGGACGTGAGACGCACCAGCGGGATCACCGCGAACGGGATGCCGAAGGAGAGCACCACCTGGCTCAGCACCAGGGCGAACGTGGGGTCGATGTCGAGCCCCAGCACGATGATCGCCGGGATCAGGGTGACGGCACGACGCAGCAGCACCGGCACGTCCACCTTCAGCAGGCCGTGCATCACATCGGCTCCCGCGTACGCACCGACCGACGTGGATGCCAGCCCGGAGGCCAGGAGGCCGACCGCGAACAGGGTCGCGATCACCGGACCCATCGCCGTCGACAGCGCCGCGTGCGCGCCCTCGATCGTGTCGGTGCCCTCGACGCCCGCGAGGTGGGTCGCGGCCAGCAGCAGCATGCACAGGTTGACGCTGCCCGCGGCGATCATCGCGATCGAGACATCCCATCTGGTCGCCCGCAGGAGTCGTCCGACAGGCGGGCGCGTTCCGTCGTCGGCGCCGAATCGATCGCGCACCAGCGCCGAGTGCGCGTAGATCGCATGCGGCATGACGGTGGCGCCGAGAATCGATGCGGCCAGGAGCACGGATCCGCTTCCCTCGAATCGGGGGATGAGCCCCCCGACGACGTGGCCGGCGTCAGGCGGTGCGAGCAGCATCCCCGCGCTGAAGCCGATCGCGATGATCACGACCATCCCGATCATCACGCGCTGGAAGGGGCGGATGCCGCGCCGGGACGCGAGCAACAGGAGACCGAGCGAGACGACACCCGTGATCAGCCCACCGAGCACCAGCGGCACTCCGAACAGCAGGTGCAGCGCGACGGCACCGCCGATCACCTCCGCGATATCCGTAGCCATCACCACGAGTTCCGCCTGCAGCCAGTACGCGATTCGCGCGGGCCGGTTCCGCGCGCGCGCGCCGATCAGTTCGGCCAGGCTCTGACCCGTGACGATCCCGAGCTTCGCCGACAGGTACTGCACGAGCCATGCCATCAGGTTGGCGAGTACGACCACCCACACCAGCAGGAAGCCGAACTCGGCTCCCGCAGACATGTTGCTCGCGACGTTGCCGGGATCCAGATAGGCGATGCCGGCCACCAGCGCAGGGCCCAGGAGCCAGCCCGAGCGAGGGGCGCGAGTGGGAAGAGCATCGAGGGTTTTCGGCATACCTAAAACTCTACGACAGAAGTTTAGGCATGCCGAAAAATCTCGATCGCGCCACCGTGTCCTGTACGGTGCGAGCGGCCACCGAGACACGGACTAGCGTTGAGGGGTGAGCGAGGAGACCGCGGAGCGGAGCACGCACGGCGTGGGGCCCTGGACAGGCGAGTGGCCGACCGATCCCTGGTACGACCCCGATCTGCTGCGTGACGGCGACACTCGCAACGTCATCGATCGCTACCGGTACTGGAGCATGGCGGCCATCGTGGCGGACCTCGATGCGCGGCGTCATCCGTTCCACGTGGCGATCGAGAACTGGCAGCACGACATGAACATCGGCTCCATCGTGCGCAGCGCCAACGCCTTTCTCGCCGACACGGTGCACATCATCGGCCGGCGCCGCTGGAACCGTCGCGGCGCAATGGTCACCGACCGCTACCAGCACGTCGTTCACCACGACGATGTGGCCACGTTCCTGGCCTGGGCCCGCAGCGAGGCGCTTCCGGTGATCGCGGTCGACAACGTTGGTGACGCCCTCCCGGTGCATCGTGCAGACCTGCCGGAGGCGTGCGTGCTGCTGTTCGGGCAGGAGGGTCCCGGCCTGTCGCCGGAAGCCCTCGCCGGGGCCGACGGGTTCATCGAGATCACCCAGTACGGTTCGACACGATCCATCAACGCCAGCGCTGCCGCGGCCGTCGTCATGTACGAGTGGTGCCGCCGCTACGCCGACTGAGGCATCGGCTCCGCGCCTCGGTCGGTTCTGAGCGAGCGCAGCGAGACGAAGGCTGTGTCGACGCGCGACTCCCGCGCCCCGGCGGGGCAGACGCTGATCGCCGCCGGAACCGCGGGTCTAGCGTGCGACGGACTGCATCGCCACGCCGGCTTCCGCGCTCGCCGACATCGTCACCGTGGTGGTCCTCCCACCGGCGACGTCGATGCTCAGCACCGTGGCTTCGGGGTCGAGGTTGGGTGAGCACGTCAGCGACTCGGGAGCGGCCGCGGAACCGGCGGTCGCGACCACGACCGTGACGGTCGCCGCACCGAATCCTGTGCAGGCGATGTCGATGCGTGCGTCGGTGTCGCCGGAGACGTCCGCCTCCTCATCGTGCCCGGGCGCGATGACCTCGTCCTTGCGCCACAACGGCGTCTCGCTGCCGAAAACCTGAGCGGACCAGTACGACAGGTCGATCTGATCCAGCGAGGGGGGAGCGGTGGCTGTCATCAGGGGATCCGGGGTCGGGACCCGCGTGCTGGTGGTCTGCGCGCTGTCATCGGCGGCTCCGGTCGCGGTGCACCCGACGATGCCGAGCGCGACGAGCATGAGAGCTGCGGAGACGAGGGGGCGGCGCATGCAGCCACGCTAACCCGACCCGGCGTGCGAACTCCGCCGACCCGCCCCGTGGGTCCGACGGGCATCGATGAAAGTCGTAAAACGCTCCTCTGCGCTGCTTCCGCGATGCCCTTTCAGCTTTCAGCAGGAGTCGCACGGGCGTGCGGGCGTGCGGGATCAGGCCGGGGGGTTCATCCACTGCGTGCCGCGGATGCGCCAGCCGAGGGTCAGCAGCCGCGCGATCATGTACACGCCGAAGAAGCACACCGACACCCACGCCAGCCCGGCGGCGTCGGCCGGATTCGTCACGCCGACGAGCACGAGCGCCGGCACCATCGGCACCAGGTTCAGCGCACCGGCGACGGCGAGATAGCGGACATCGCCCGCGCCGATGAGGATTCCGTCGAGCACGAACACGATCGCGCAGATCGGCTGCGCGACAGCCAACACGATGAGCGCGGGCTGGATGAGGGAGGCGAGAGTCGGGTCGCCCGTGAAGAGCAGACCGATCACGCCCGACAATGCGCCGATGAGGACCCCCACGATCACACCGAACCAGAGTCCCCAGCCGAGCAGTCGGCGCAGGACCGCCTGGGTGGCGCGGCGATCTCCCACCCCGAGCTGCTTGCCGACGAGCGCCTGCGCCGCGATGGCGAGCGCGTCGAGAGCGAACGCCGCCGTCGAGAAGATGGTGAAGACCACCTGATAGCCGGCCAGTTCGTCGGTGCCGATTCCCGTGACGACAGCCACCGTCGCCAGCAGAGCGGCCCGCAGACTCAGGCTGCGCAGCAACAACCAGCCGCCCGAACGTGCCGATCCGCGCACGCCGTCGCGCTGCGGGCGTCGTGAGGCGCCGTGCTGCTGCGCCAGACGCGCCGCGATCAGCACATATGCCACCACCATGCTCCACTGCGCCACGACGGTGCCGAAGGCCGAGCCCCCGATCCCCCAGCCGAAACCGTAGATGAACAGGAGATTCAGCAGAGCGTTCAACGCGAATCCGCCGCCGGCGATCCACAGCGTGATGAGCGTGTTCTGCATGCCGCGCAGGAGGCCGGTGGCGGCGAACACGATGAGCATCGCCGGAAGCCCCCACATCGAGATGCCGAGGTACTGCTCAGCCTGATGGGCCACCGCTTCTGTCGGCCCGAACAGCTGAACCAGGAACGGGGTGGCGCCATAACCGATCAGCGCGAGGATCGCGCCCAGACCGAGGGCCAGCCACATGCCGTCGATGCCGACCGACACCGCCGATCGCATGTCTCCGGTGCCGAAGCGGCGGGCGACCGCGGGCGTCGTGGAGTACGCCAGGAAGACCATGAGCCCCACGATCGTCTGCAGCACAGCCGAGGCGATGCCGAGCCCCGCGAGCGGCGTCGTGCCGAGATGGCCGACGAGAGCGGAGTCGACGATGAGGAACATCGGCTCGGCGATGAGGGCGCCGAGTGCGGGCAGCGCGAGTCGCAGGATATCGCGATTGAGGGTGTCTGCCACGGGTCCACCCTATTCGCGCAGGCTGGCGTGACGCGCCTCGCGGGAAAGCGAGACACTTGCCCTGACCGGGGCGATGTCGCCACCCGCCTCGGTGTCGCCGTCGACCATCGCGAACAGACCGTGACAGCGCCACCTCCTCGCGGCGGAGTCCCGGCACCCGGCGGTTGCCGGGACACCGCCGCAGGCGGGCAGCCCGGCTCGCGGAAGTGACATGCGCTGGCAACCCCGGTTCTCCTTCGGAGCACAGATCGGATGCAATGGTGCTTCACAGCCGCGATGTCGGACGTGGCACATATCCTTATCGACATGACGGAAAACCTGCGCTCTGGATTGCTCTCGGAAGACTTCTCCCCCACCATCCGGCCGCAGGATGACCTATACCGATTCGTCAACGGAACGTGGCTCGATCGCACCGAGATCCCCGCCGACAAGGCGCGCTGGGGATCCTTCATGCTGCTGGCCGAGGCTGCCGAGACGCACGTCCGCGAGATCGTCGAAGAGTCGCAGCAGGCAGAGCCCGGCACCACCGCGCGAAAGGTCGGCGACATCTACGCCTCCTTCATGGATGAGGCCGCGATCGAGGCCGCCGGAAGCGCCCCCGTTCAGGCGCAGTTCGCCCGCGTCGATGCGGTCACCGATGTCACGTCGCTGCTGAGTCTGCTCGGCACGCTGGATCGCGAGGGTGTCGCGTCACTGCTCGGCCTGTTCGTCGAGCCGGACCCCGGAAACCCGGAGCGCTACGTCCCGTTCCTGGTGCAGTCCGGCATCTCCCTACCGGATGAGAGCTACTACCGCCTGGAGAACTTCGCCGAGGTGCGCGATCAGTACCGCGCGCATGTCGCCGCGATGCTCCGCCTCGCGGGCGTGACGGACGCGGACGCGCAGGCCGATCGCGTGTTCGCGCTGGAGACCGAGATCGCTGCGCACCACTGGGACAACGTCCGAAGCCGGGACGCTGTGGCCACGTACAACCTGCGTACCTGGGATGAGCTGCAGCAGGCCGTGGGCGTTGACCTCTCACCGTGGCGCGATGCCGTGGCCGTGGCTCAGCCCGACGCCTTCGCCGAAGTGGTGCTCTACCAGCCGAGCTTTGCCGAATCTCTCGGATCCCTGCTCGTGGCCGAGCGCCTGGACGACTGGCGCGCGTGGCTGCGCTGGCGCCTCGTGCACGCGGCGGCCCCGTATCTGGGCAGCGCGTTCGTCGATGAGAACTTCGCTTTCTACGGCACCGCACTCACGGGTGTTCCGGAGATCCGCGCCCGCTGGAAGCGCGGCGTCTCGCTGGCCGAGGGCGCCCTGGGCGACGCGATCGGCAAGGTCTACGTCGAGCGTCACTTCCCGCCGGCCGCGAAGGCGCAGATGGACACGCTGGTCGCCAACCTCATCGAGGCCTACCGACAGAGCATCGAGACGCTGGACTGGATGGGTCCCGAGACCCGTGCGAAGGCTCTCGACAAGCTCTCGAAGTTCACCCCGAAGATCGGCTACCCCGACGTCTGGCGTGAGTTCGATGGGCTGGAGATCGCCGCGGACGATCTGCTGGGCAACGTGCTGCGCTCGAACCAGTTCGAGCATGACCGCCAGGTGCGCCGGGTGGGACAGCCCATCGATCGTGATGAGTGGCTGATGACGCCCCAGACGGTCAACGCGTACTACAACCCGCTGATGAACGAGATCGTGTTCCCTGCGGCTATCCTGCAGTTCCCGTTCTTCGAGCTGGATCGCGATGCGGCGGCGAACTACGGCGGGATCGGCGCCGTGATCGGGCACGAGATCGGACACGGCTTCGACGACCAGGGCAGCCGCTTCGACGGCGATGGGAAGCTCGAGGACTGGTGGACCGACGCGGATCGTGCGGCGTTCGAGGAGCGCACGGCGTCCCTCATCGCGCAGTACGACCAGCTCACCCCGCAGGGACTCGGCGAGGAGCACCACGTCAACGGCGCGCTCACCATCGGCGAGAACATCGGCGACCTCGGCGGCCTGGGCATCGCGTTGCGGGCGTACGAGCTTTCGCTGGAGGGTGCGGAGGCACCGGTGATCGACGGGTACACCGGCGTTCAGCGGCTGCTGCTGTCGTGGGGTCAGGTGTGGCAGCTCAAGATCCGCGAGGCTGAGGCTGTCCGTCTACTGACGGTCGACCCGCACTCCCCGAACGAGTTCCGCTGCAACCAGATCCTCCGAAACGTCGACGCGTTCTACGACGCGTTCGAGGTGACCGAGAAGGACGAGCTCTTCCTGCCGGCCGACGAGCGTGTCACCATCTGGTGACCGTTCGGCCATGAGCCGGACGAGAAGGCAGCAGCGGATGATCGAGGCCGCGGGTTCGGGCGACGACGCGGGTGAGGTGCGCCCCACCCGTCGCTCGAGCCGCGCCTCGCAGCCTGCGCCGGTTTCGCGCCGACGCGGCGGGCCCACGAAGCGCTCCTTCGATTCCACGCTCGCGGCGCTCAGCGACCTGGCGCGCGCCGGTGCCCGGGTTTCGGCGCATGTGTGTGACCTTGACAACGACATGGTCGTGTTCGCCGGCGACGACTTCGTGTCGCTGCCGGTAGCTGACGTCGGTTCCGTGGCCATCCTCGTCGAGGTGGCGGCCGCCTTCCAGGACGGTCGGCTCGATCCGGCCACGACGGTCGCGCGTTCCACGCTCAGCGGTTCAGTTTCTCGTGGGCTCTGGGCACACCTGCGCGCGGACGAGCTGTCGCTGTCCGATCTCGCGGTGCTGTCCGCGGCGGTGGGCGATCAGGCAGCTACGAACGCGCTGCTCGCGCAGGTGGGGCTGTCTGCCGTCAGTTCTCGGCTGGAGAAGCTGGGCCTCGCCCATCTCGCCGTGCTCGATGAGCATCGTGACACCCGTGGTCCTGACGACGCCCCCCAGTTCGCGCTCGGCACCACGCGCGAGCTCGCCGAGCTGATGACCCTCATCGTCAACGGTGCCGCGGTGGATGCCGCCGTCAGCGCGCAGGTGGGCGAGTGGCTGAACCTGGCCACCGACCTCAGCATGGTGGGCGCGGCCACGGGGCTCGATCCCTATGACCACGAAGACGACAAGCATCGCCTGCTGTTCGTCAACAAGACGGGTCGTGCCGAAGGTGTGCGCAGCGAAGCCGGTGTGCTCGCCGGTCCGCGTGCGGGCGTCGCGTATGCGGTCACCGTGGCGTTCGACGATCTGTCATCGGCGCATCGCCTGCAGGTGGCGGAGGCGCTGCGGATTCTCGGGCTTGAACTGATGGAGTACGTGCACTGAGGTTGGGCACCGTTCCGCCTACGATGTGCACATGATCCCCGACGACTGGACCGAGCACCGACGCGCGGAAGACCGCGAGCTGCTCGGCTGGATCCGCCCCGAAGGTGACGCCTGGGTGGCGGTGAACCTGCTGGGGCGCGAGGTTCCGGGCGTCGTCGACTGGCTCGACGCCGAGGCATCGTTAGACGCGATCGGGCTGAGCTGGCTCGCGGACAAATGGGTGCTGGATCGTGAGGACGGTCGCGCCTGGGCGGTGCGGCTGGTGGAGGTCGCCCCCGAACGCATCGTGGTGAAGACGGACGACTTCGGTGCCATCGACGCGTCGGTCGAGGTGATCGTGCTGGAGTGGCCGGCACCGCGGACGCTGCGGCATCCGGAGCCGGGCGAGCACGCCGTCAGCCCCTGGGGCTGAGGCGCGGGGCTCCGGATGCCGCAGCGTCCGCGGAGCGCGTGCGCGGGGTGCGGGGTGCTGGCGTGGAGTGCGGGGCGTGGCGCGTGGTGCCTGGCGCGTGGCGCGTGGCGCGGAGTGCTGGGTGCGTGGTGCGTGCGGCGAGAGCGTTGTGCGCACCGGTCTTGAGTTACTTCTGCCGCTCGCCTGAGCCAGGCGAGCACGGGCGAGCCTCCGGCGCCGGGGCCGACGCTCGCCGGGATGAGCGTCAGCGGGCCGGGGCCGCGGTGGAGGAGCGGACGATCAGCGTGGGCTCCGTGATGTCGAAGTCCTGCGCGTCGGGGTCGCCGCCTTCGATCTTGGTGATCACTCGCAGTGCGGCGTCGCGGCCGACGGATCGGAAGGGCTGGCGCACGGTGGTGAGAGCGGGGGAGGCGTAGGCTGCGAGGTCGATGTCATCGACGCTCACCACGGAGACGTCATCGGGCACCATTCGCCCGGCCTCGTGGAGTGCACGGATCACACCGAAAGCCATCTCGTCGCTGGCCACGAAGACGGCCGTGGCCTCCAGGATGCCTGCGAGCGCCTGCCCTGCCCGGTACCCCGACTCCGGCGTCCAGTCTCCGGAGATCGTCGGCGGCGGTGTGATCCCGCGTTCGTTGAGCACGCGCGCCCACCCGTCGCGACGCTTGTGGGTCTCCGCCCAGCCCTCGTCGCCGCTGATGTGCCAGACGTTGTCGTGGCCGAGATTCAGCAGGTGCTCCGTCGCGAGGCGGGCGATGAGCTCTTGGTCAACCACTCCCGCGCGCCGATCCCCGCGCTCTGTGGGGGTGCGGGCAAGGCGCTGCTGCATGGCTTCGTCTTCGAACTCGAACGGGGCCACCAGGATGATGCCCTCGGCCCCCTGCCGTTCGAGGCGGTCGAAAGCGTCGATGAATGCCGCGATCGGGGCGTGCTTGGCGACGGCGGTGGTGGTCACCGTGTAGCCACGATGGGTGGCGACATCCTCGATGCCGGCGCTGATCACCGCCGACGAATACTGCACGTTGGAGACGACGATCACGCCGAGCATGCGGGTGCGCCCCGTCGCGAGCGCGGCCGCTGCGCCGTGAACGCGGTAACCGAGCTCATCCACGGCGGCGAGCACTCGCTGGGCGGTCTCGGGTCGCACGGTGTCTTGTCCGGACATCACGCGTGACACGGTCTGCGCCGAGACCCCGGCGCGCCGCGCGACGTCCACCTGGTTCGGGGCGCGATCGGGCGACGGTCTTCGCGGCATGTCCCCATGGTAGGCCTCGCGCGCCTTGCATGCGGGGTGATCTCAGCGATAATGTGAGCGCAAACATTGCGGAATCGCATTACTCGGTTGCGGAGCGAGCGGAGCGAGACGAAGTGCCGTCACACCCACCGAGGTTCGCGCTCGCCGAGCCCGCCACGCGCATCGCGAGGACCTTTCGTCTCGCTGGCACTGGCACTGACGCTGACGCTGACGCTGACGCTCTCGCTGACGCTGACGCTGACGCTGACGCTGACACTGGCACTGGCACTGGCACTGGCACTGGCACTGGCACTGGCGCTGGCGCTGGCGCTGACGCTGGCTCGGGGACCGGGGCGGTGCGGTCGATCGCACACCGAATGCCCCACCGATCCGCGCGCGAGTGATGCCCGCCGACCGGCAGTGGCGCGAGACGAAGCGCTACCCCAGCCCACATGCAGAGAAACGGAAGATCCCATGACGATGCCCGCACTCGCCGTCGGTGACGGCGTACTGCTTCGCGATGGTGCGGAGTATCGCCTGCTCTCTGGTTCACTCCACTACTTCCGGGTGCATCCGGCACAGTGGGAGGACCGACTGCGCCGACTTGCCGCGATGGGGGCCAACACCGTGGACACTTATGTTCCGTGGAATTTCCACGAGCGGCGGGAGGGTGAGTTCGCGTTCGACGAGTGGCACGACCTGGCCGGCTTCATCCGCCTCGCGGGAGAGATCGGTCTCGATGTGCTGCTGCGTCCGAGCCCGTATATCTGTGCCGAATGGAACAACGGCGGACTGCCGAGCTGGCTGACGGCGCGCACGCGCAGTCTCCGCTCGTCGGATCCCTCGTTCCTTGCCGCTGTGGATGCCTGGTACGACGAGCTGATCCCACGGATTGCTCCCCTGCAAGCGGCGTACGGTGGGCCGATCGTCGCGGTTCAAGTCGAGAACGAGTACGGCTCCTTCGGGTCCGACAGCGCCTACCTGGAGCACCTCGCTGCAGGACTGCAGGAGCGGGGGATCGTCGAGCTGCTCACCACAGCCGACGGCACCCGTGCCGACATGCTGGGCAACGGATCGGTGCTGGAAGCGGCAACCCCGACGTTCACGTTCGGGACCGGTGCGGCGCTCGCGGACGCGCTGCGCCCCGCCGGTGCCCCGCTGATCTGCGGAGAACTGTGGGGCGGCTGGTTCGACCACTGGGGCGAGAAGCACCACGTGCGATCGGCGGAGAGCATGATGGGAACCATCACCGAACTCCTGGAGCTGGGCGGATCGGTGAGTCTGTATATGGCGCACGGTGGGACGAACTTCGGGCTCTGGGCCGGGGCGAACTGGGACGGCGAACTGCAGCCGACCGTCACCAGCTACGACTCCGATGCGCCGATCGGCGAAGACGGCACGATCACCGACAAGTTCCATGCGCTTCGGACGGCGTTCGCGCCGTTCCAGGCGAGGGAACTGCCGCCCGTCCCCGAAGCGCCGGTGTTCCAGCGCCCGCAGACGGTGCCGCTCGCTCCGGTCGCGTCGCTCTATGAGGCCGTGCGCGCCCACGCCACCGATGCCGATGCGCATTCCGCCATGCCACAGACGTTCGAGGAACTCGGGCAGCCGGATGGCGTCGTGGCCTACCGCGCGATCGCCGATTTGCCCGGCGATGTGGAGCTGTCGATCGACGGTCTGCACGACCGTGCGGTGATCTTCGTGGATGGCGAGCGCGTCGCTCTGCTGGAACGTGACCGTTCGGTGTCCACGATGCTCGCGGGTCCCGCGCGTCGCGCCGAGATCACGATCGTCGTCGAGGCTCTCGGGCGCATCAACTACGGCCACCGGCTGGGTGAGCACAAGGGCATCACGGGCGTGCGACTGGAGCGGCGGCTCGTGCACGGGTGGTCGCACACTCTGCTCCCGGAAACCGCGTGGGACGCTCCCGAAGCGCCGGGCGCGGATGGAGTCGCGGTCGCCATGGTGAACGTGACAGAGGTCGCCGACGCCTGGATCGCCCTCCCCAACGGCGGTGCCGGCTGGGTGTGGCTGAATGGGTTCCTTCTCGGTCGCTATAACGGCATCGGGCCGCAGGCCACGCTCTATGCCCCTGCGCCGCTGTGGCACGAGGGGGCGAATGAGGTGCGGGTCGTCGACTTCGTATCACTGCCCACGTGCGTCGAGGTGCGCGATGCCCCCGACTTCGGCGAGGTCGAGGAGTTCATCGGCTACTGAAGCGGCACCTGCACTGTGGCTGTCGCGTGCTGTCGGGGTTGCGCTGAAACAATGAGCGCGCGCCGAATCCATGAGCATTCGGGGGGATACGTCATGGATTGGCCGCAAAGTCATGCGCTCACGACGGGGGGCTTAAGCCAGAGAGACCGCGGATGCGGCGGGGGTGGCTCCGAGCTGTCGCGTCGTGCCTGCGCTTGGTCTGGTCGCCCGCGGCACCTCCGCCGAATCCGCGAGGCGCCGGCGGGACGTTTCATGGCGTGGCTGCATGATCATGCGCTCGGGATGGCGGGGCAGCACGGTCGCGAGTGTGAAGGCGTCCCCTGGTGCCCTCGCAGTGGTGTGGTGAATCGAGGAGCATGCGCCGAATCTCTGAGCGGTTTGCGGGACGCGTCATGAATTGGCCGCATGGTCATTCGCTCGGGACGGGGACGGGGGCGGGTTCGGTGGGGGCGAGCGTGGACGTGCTGCGGCCGTGGAACTCGGGAGCCCGGCGGTCCGCAGAGGCCAGAACGCTTCGTCGAGAATCCGACGCCGATGGCCCTGTTGTCGAGAGCTGCGCGAGAGTCGCCAGGATCAGCCGCTAGGGGGATCCGCTGGCGGAGGTGTCCGCCTAGGGTCGGATCATGGACGAGACGACGCGCACCCCACCGTGGCTGGTGGTCGAGGACCTGCTGCTTCTCCTGCTGGATGATCAGCGGGGCACGTTGTCGGTCGGCGTGGACCCGGGGCTGGCGATGGGCGGCGCGATGCTCATGGATCTGGCGCGCGCGGGACTCGTCGAGTTGTCGCCGCGTGCGGGTCTGCTCTCCTCTCCCACGGTGACGGCGACGCCCGACGCGCACTGCGACGATCCGCTGCTGCGCGCGGCCGCGGAGACGGTCGCCGCGAAGCCACGCAACGCGATGGTCATGGTTCGGGCGCTCGCGAAGATCGACGGCGAGTCGACGCGAGATCTCGTCGCCGCGCGACTGGTGGAGCGGGGTGTGCTGGAGCGTCGGGGCGGGCGAGTGCTGGGCTTGTTCCCGCGCACCGAGTGGCCGACAGCCGATGCCGCCCACGAGGCCGCGCTGCGTGCGGGGCTGCGGGAAGTGCTGATCCTCGATCGCGATCCCACCCCGCACCAGGCAGCCGTCATCTCGATTCTGCAGGCGCTGAATCAGCTGCGCGTGGTTGCGAAGGATGAGACGCGGTCGACGCGCGATGTGATCAAGCGCGCGAAGGCGATCCGCGAGGTGAGCCTCGCATCGGCGGCCGTGGAGGCGACCGTCCAGGCAGCAGCCCAGGCGGCGGAGGCAGCCACGATCGCCGCAGTTTCCGCTGCGGTGTCGGCGGCCGTGGTCGCGACAGCGAGCGCTTCGGTGAGCTGATCGGCACACCCGATCGGAGTGCGGACGAGAGGATCGATTCCTGCGACTGTCGTGTTGTGGAGGCAGTGACCTGCCGCATGATCGGAGGGGATACGATCTCCGGATGGAGACGTCGCGCGACTTCGCCCTGGGGGCCCTGGCGTTCGGGCTCGGACTGGTGCTGGTTGTGGCGAACTTCACGCCCGAGTGGTGGTCGATCGTGAGCGTGGTTCTCCTCACCCCGGTGACACTGGGAATGGCGGTCCGCGCCGTGATCGCCTCCCGCCGAGAGCGCGCCGCCACGGAGTAGCCCGCCGGCCACTTCATCGTCGGTGGTCGGCGCTGCAGCGGCGCGGACGGGGCAGAATCGAGGAGTGAGCACTGCGACCTCCGAATTCGACAGCATCGACCTCGACTCCCTCCGCTCGGTCGGAGGCCTGAAATGGACGCGATTCCCCGACACCATCGGGATGTTCGTGGCCGAGATGGACTTCGGCACCGCGCCCGCTGTCCGTGACGCGATGCATCGCGCGATCGACGACGGACTGCTGGGCTACCTGCCGCCGACGCTCGCGAATCGGTTGGGCGAAGCAACGGCCGCCTGGCAGCGGGATCGGTACGGCTGGGATGTTCCTGCCGCCAACGTTCGCCCGGTGGGTGACGTGCTCACCGCGCTGCAGATCGTGATCGAGAAGTTCTCCGCCGCCGGCTCGAAGATCATCCTGCCCACCCCGGCCTACATGCCGTTTCTCACGATCCCGCCGTCGATGGGTCGCGAGATCGTCGAGGTGCCGATGCTCGTCGACAACGGACGGTACAGCCTGGATCTCGCGGGCATCGAGGCTGCTTTCGCCGACGGGGCGGGCCTTCTCATTCTGTGCAACCCGTACAACCCGGTGGGTCGCGTCTTCACCCGCGACGAGTTGGAGGCCGTCGCGAGCATCGTCGAGCGTCACGACGGCCGGGTGTTCGCCGATGAGATCCACGCGCCGCTGGTCTTCGCCGGTGCCTCGCACATTCCGTACGCTTCGCTGTCGGAGGCCACGGCCGCACACACGGTGACCGCGACCTCGCCATCCAAGGCGTGGAACATGCCGGGTGTGAAGTGCGCGCAGGTGATCCTCTCGAACGACGCCGATATCGACACCTGGACCGCCGCGTTCGGTGCGGGCGCGCCAGGCGCATCCACGCTCGGTGTGGTGGCGAACATCGCCGCCTACGAGGAGGGCGGCGCGTGGCTCGACGAGGTGACCGCGTATCTCGATGAGAACCGCCGCACGCTCGGAGACGATCTGGCCGAGCTGATCCCCGGCATCCGCTACACGATGCCCGAGGGCACCTACATCGCGTGGCTCGACTGTCGTGACCTGCCCATCGAGGGATCGGCAGCCGCGTTCTTCCGCGAGCACGCGGGCGTCGCGCTCACGGACGGAATCGACTGCGGCGGACCCGGCGAGGGATTCGTCCGCATGATCTTCGCCACGCCGCGGCCGATCCTTCGCGAGGCGGTGCGCCGCATGGCGGCCGCGCTCGCGGGCTGAACGAACGACAGCGGCGCATCCATCCGGATGCGCCGCTGTCGTTCGTTCAGACGATCACGCCGAGGGCTGCGCGCAGCTCTTCCTTCGCCCGCGCGTAGCGCGACCGCGCTGTCGCCGCGGGGATGCCGATGATCTCTGCCGCTTGCGCCAGCGTGAAGCCATCCCAATGGACGAGCTGGATGATCTCGGCGAGTTTCGGCTTCAGGCGCTCGATCGCATCGCGAACCTCTCCGCCGTCGTCAGCCGGAGCGGTCACTGCAGACGAGATGTGCGAGCGGATCCGATCCGCCAGCGCCAGGCGCCGGCGCTGCCCCCGAGCGTGGTTCAGCAGCGTGCCGCGCGCGAGTCCGAACAGCCACATCCGGGCCTGCACTGGGTCGGTGGGCACATCATCGACTCGCCGCCACGCGATCAGGAGCGTCTCGCCGAGGAGGTCCGGCGCGTCATCCGCTCCGACGCGACGGTGCAGGTAGCGGAGGAGGTCCGCGTTCGACTCGTGCAACGCGGCGGTGAGGCGCTGCACGTGGTCAGCGGCCGACGTCACGAGGTCACAGCCTCACACAGCAGTTGCTCGTTCCCCTCGAAGGCCAGACTGACTTCGGCCTGCTCGGCGAGCTGCGCGACCGTCTCAGCCATCGCGACCCGGTGAGCAATGGCGTAGATGTCGTCGTCCGTCGGCGGAGTATCACCCGTGGGATCCTCCCACTCGCCATCGGCGTTGACGATCTGGATCCGAGTCTGTGGGTCGGATCGAATGCGATCCGCCCAGCTTTTGACCAGCGCGTCGTCCACGTGGAGATCTCCCACGCTCGCGACGAACCCGGCCCAGTCGCCCGCCAGTTCTCGCGGCTCGACGACGACAGACCGCAGCTCGCATTCGCGCCCGCTCGGCAGCGTGAACGCGTACACCGCGTCGGGATGCTGCGCCCACGGCAACCAGGACAGCCCGCCGCTCGCGACTGCGGTGCCGGCCCCTCCCATCAGCACGATCGCCAATCCGAGTCCGGCGAGCACGCGCGGCGTGCGGCGCGTCCGCGGCTTCTCGGCGAAGATCTGCGCACGTGCGGCGTGCGTCGTCTGATCCAGGGCTCGGGTCAGCTCATCGCCGACCGTGAGGTCCGGGGGTGCTGAGCGCTGGAGAAGGTGATCCAGCCGGTCGTACGTTTCCATGTCTCTCCCATCGTGGTGGGTCCGTTATCTGAGACATGTCCGGCACCGCCGTCCATGATGACGGCAGTGCCGGATTCGCGCCTTACCCTTGACTGCGCGGCGCAGTTCCTCGAGTTCACCCCTGCTCAGCGGGAGTTGACGGCTCCGGATGCCGCCGACGAAAGCGCCGTCGAGGCGTTCATCCGCGAGCACTGGAGTGAGTACCTCGAGACCGCCGAGAATGCACGCCCGCCGCTCCGCCGCGCGTATGGAGATGTCGCTCGGCATCTCCGACGCAGAGTCCTTCGAGCTGGCGCCGCACGGCCGCTCGACCACGGTCGCCGAAGCCGAAGCCGAAGCCGAAGCCGAAGCCGAAGCCGAAGCCGAAGCCGAAGCCGAAGCGCTGCTGCTCGACTGAGGCGACGACGGCGGCTGCCCCTGGTGGTGGGGCAGCCGCCGTCGTCATGTGCGGTTGGGGTCAGATGCTGTGGCGGTCGTGGTGCGCGTCGCCGTGGCGGTTCCCACGGTGTCCGTCGCCGTGATGACTCCCACGGTGTCCGTCGCCATGACGGAAGTCGCGGCTGTCGGCGTCGTCGGCATGGCGCTGACCCCAGGGTGCGGGGCGACCGCGGAAGGGGCGGTCGGTCGAGAACGCGCCGTCGAACTCATCGTGTCCGAAATGAGCGCGGGGTCCGCCGACGTGTCCGGGGCCGAAGCCCTCGGGGTCGAAACCGCGGTCCCGTCCGTGGAACCCGCGTTCTCCGTGGAATTCGCGCTCTCCGTGGAACTCACTGTGTGCATGCCGGCCACGGGAGTCGCTGTGACGATCGCAATCGCCGTGCTCGTGGCCCGCGAACACACCGTTTCCCGCGTCAGCGGATCGCATACCGCGCCCGCCGAAACCGCGGTGGGCGAAGCCGTGACGCGGTCCTCCTTCGCGCAGGTGCTGCATGAGGCGACGGCGACGGCGCACGTCACGCAGCCGCTCCTCGCCTCCCAGTTCCTCGACGATGGAGGTGAGCGCGTCCGTGGTGGCGGTCAATTGCTCGGGTGTGAGCACCGACTCGATGCGCGAGCGCGAAGCCGTCAGCCGGTCATCGATGCGCGTGAGCGCTGCTCGGCCTTCGGTGGTGATCATCGGGCGGCCGTCCGCGAACGTGATCCAGCCCCGCATCAGCAGGTGGCGGAGACGGAAGCCTCCGAAGCGCGCGCGGCCGAGGCGTCCGTGCCCCCGGTGTCTCGGGTGGCGGTGGCCGCGGCGCTCATCCGTCGGGCCTGCCTCCGAGGCCGGCGCACTCTCCGTACCGGCAGTGCCGGTGGCGGCGTCGCCGAGAGGCGCGTCGGTGTCGAGTTTCCCGTTCGACGGGATGGTTGCCCACGGGGCTGCATCTTCGATTGGGGTGGTGGTGTCCGCTGCCGCCGCGTCCGTTCCGGCGAGTCGGCGCAGCAGGCGCGGGTCGTGTCGACGGATGCCCTCGGACGAGAGGATGTCGGCACGTTCCGCGCGGACGAGCTGGTCGGCGGCGCGGATGAGGAAGGCGAGTGAGCGCTCGCCCAGAGGGGTGTTGTTCGGGGTGTTCATGAGAAGTCCTTTCGGGAGCCGAAGCTCGAATGTATGTCAGATGACAAGTGAATGTAGTGTGACATGCATTCGAGAAGCTTGTCAAGTGACATATATACTTTCCCCATGACCGACGAGCAGCAGCCCACGGATCCGGTGGAGGCGATCGTCGCCGCGCTCGGCCGTATCCGCGGCCGACGTGGCCCCCGGCCCGGCGGGCCAGGGCCGCACGGCTTCGGGTCTGGCGGGCCGCACGGTCACGGCAGTGCGCATGATTTCGGCGGTGCGCACGACCACGATGGCCACGATCACGACAGGGCGCACGGTCGGGAGGGGGATCGCGGCGGCCGCACGCATCGTGGCGGTCCCGAGTGGGGCCCCTTTGGCGGTCGCGGCGCCGACCCACGTGCAGCCGAGTGGATGTCCGCGATGGGCGGCCGTCTCGGCGGTCCTGCGCGGTTCCGTCTCCTGGAGGTCCTCGCCGCCGCATCGGGGTCGTTGACAGTGTCCGAGATCGCCGACGCCGTCGGCGTCGACCAGCCGCGCGCATCGCGATTGGTTCAGCAGTCGGTGCAGCTGGGTCTCGTCCAGCGCGAGGCTGACCCGGACGACGCGCGACGCACGCGGGTGGCGCTCACCGATCGGGGTCGTTCGATCGCCGGCGGCATGCGCGGGCATCGCCACGACACCGTCCGTACCGCCCTCGCCGCGCTCACGCCCGACGAGCAGGCGGAGTTCATCCGGCTCCTGGCCAAGTTCGCTGCCGCCTGGCCTCGCGACTGATCCGCGACTCGCTGCGGACAAGCGCGGTCGTCACAGATACCGCGCTTGTGGCCTGACATTGACCTTGCGACTGGCCGTGGCCTCGCGCCGGGCGCGGCCGGGGCCGTGGCTGGGACCGAAGCCGTGGCTGGGACCGACGCGGTAGTCGTGATGAAGGCGGGGATCCGAAGCCGTGGCTGGGACCGACGCCGTCGTCGTGTGGGCCGGGATCCGAGCGATGCCGTGGTCGTGACGAGGGCCGGGATCCGAGCGATGCGGCGGCTGGGGCCGATATTTCTTCGTCGGCGCAGATGGATCCAATCTCTCGGAATACGAGCGTCGTGCGCGCAACGAACGAGGGTTCACCGGTGCGACCCCGGTGACCACTAAGGTGAGCGCATGACCGGCGAGACTCCCCACACGCCCCCGACCACCGTCGATACCGACGCGTTGCCGGCGCTGGCGCTCGATCAGAACCTCGATCGCACCATCCCGCGCAAGCAGGTGTGGTCGTGGGCGATCTACGACTGGGCCACGCAGCCGTTCAACAGTGTGATCCTCACGTTCGTGTTCACCGCGCTGTACCTGGTGAGTGATACGTTCCTCGATCCGTCGATCGCGGCACTGCCGGATGGCGACAAGGTCAAGGACGCCGCGCTCGCGGGGCTCAGCAGTCAGCTCGGTCTCGGGACCACGGCTGCCGGGATTCTGCTGGCGCTCCTCGCGCCGGTCCTGGCGCAGCGTGCCGATGCGGCGGGGCGTCGCAAGCGCTGGCTGATCGTCTACACGACGCTGCTGATCGTCACGATGGCCGGCATGTTCTTCGTGGAAGGCTCACCGAACTTCTTCCTGCTCGGCGTGATGCTGGTCTCCGCGGGCACGCTGTTCAGCGAGCTCGCGAGCGTCAACTACAACGCGATGCTCACGCAGGTTTCCAATCCTCGAACCGTGGGGCGAGTGAGCGGTCTCGGATGGGGTCTCGGCTACGTCGGCGGCATCATCGCCCTCGTCATCGTGGTGCTGTGCAATAGCTTCGACTGGTTCGGTCTGCCCACCGATAACGGCCTGCCGTATCGGATCATCGCGGTCGGCTGCGCAGTGTGGGCGATCGTCTTCTCCATCCCGCTGCTGCTGAACGTGCCGGAGACCCCGCGGCGGAGCGTCGTGCGGCGCAACTTCTTCCTCAGCTACGTGGATCTCTGGCGCCACATCCGCTCGATCTTCCAGGACTCCCGCCCGACGTTCTGGTTCCTCGTCGCCAGCGCCGTCTATCGCGACGGCCTCAGCGGCGTGTTCACCTTCGGCGCCGTGATTGCTGCACGCGTGTTCGGATTCTCGGCGAACGAGGTGATCATCTTCGGAATCGCGGCGAATCTCATCGCCGGAATCGGGACGATCATCGCCGGTCGACTCGACGATCGCTTCGGCCCGCGCCCCGTGATCATCGGCGCGCTCACCGCCCTGTGCGTGGCGGGCCTCGCGGTGTTCCTGCTGCACGACGCCGGCCAGACGGTGTTCTGGATCTGCGGCATGGTGCTCTCCGCGCTCGTGGGTCCGGTGCAGTCGGCGTCGCGTTCGCTGCTCGCCCGCGTCACTCCCGCCGGTCGCGAGGGCGAGGTCTTCGGCCTCTACGCGACGACGGGTCGGGTCGCGAGCTTCCTGGCGTCGGGGCTCTGGACGATCCTCGTCGCGGCGATGGGCGCGATCTACTGGGGCATCCTCGGCATCATCATCGTGATCGCGGCCGGTCTCGTCTTGATGCTGTTCGTCCGTATCCCCGCCCTCGAGCGCCGCTGAGCCGCCCCGTAGCTTCTGTCTCGGAGCGTTGCGGCGCACCGGTGAGGTGACGGGAGATGACGAGCGTTGCTCAATGCCGTGTCGTGAACGGAGGAGATTTACTCCACCGGAGGACGGCGCGCCGGTAGCCGTCCTCGTTTCACGACATTGTCCTCGTTTCGCGACGGCGTTCTCGCTGGTGCTCCGCTGTGATCTCCGCTGACCTGTTGCGAGGTTCGGGCGTCTTCGCCGTGTGAGGTCTGGGCCGAGCTAGTCCGTGCTGGGCTGACGGGGTGGCGTCGGTGTCGCGAACGGAGGGGATGGGCGTCCCGCGGGTGAGGGTCCTCGTTTCGCGACATTGTCCTCGTTTGGCGACAGCGTTCTTGCTGGTGCTTTGAGGTCCTAGCCGTTCGCGTCCAGCTGGACGTCGGCGTCGGCGTCGGTGGTCGGGTCGGGTCGGGTCGGTGCGGGGCTGAAGGGTGGCGGCGGTGTCGCGAACGGAGGAGATTTACTCCAGCGGAGGGCGTCCCGCGGGTGATGGTCCTCGTTTCGCGACATTGTCCTCGTTTCGCGACAGCGTTCTTGCTGTGCTCTGAGGTCGTCGCTGTTCGCGTCCAGCTGGACGGCGTCGTCGTCGTCGGCGGTCGGGTCGGTGGGGGTCGGTGCGGGGCTGAAGGGTGGCGGCGGTGTCGTGAACGGAGGGGATTTACTCCAGCGGAGGGCGTCCCGCGGGTGATGGTCGTCGTTTCGCGACATGGTCCTCGTTTCGCGACATTGTCCTCGTTTGGTGACAGCGATCTTGCTGGTGCTCTGACGTCGTAGCCGCTCGCGCCCGACTGGACTCCGGTCGGGGCCAGTGCGGGGCTGGGCTCAGCTGAAGGGGCGACATGAGTGTCGCGAACGGAGGGGATTTACTCCAGCGGAGGGCACGCCACGGGTGATGGTCCTCGTTTCGCGACATGGTCCTCGTTTCGCGTGATGGTCCTCGTTTCGTGACATCGTCCTCGTTTCGCGACATTGCCCTCGTTTTGGTGACAGCGTCCTCGTTTCGCGACAGCGCCCTCCTTTGGTGACGGCGTTCCCGGCCACGGCATCGATACAGAGCAGCGACAGCGTCGATCTGTCGTGATCGGCTGACGCGCGTTCGGCACCCAACACTGAACGGGGGTCCGGACCTCCACACCCGAAGTCCGCCGCCCTCACCGAAACGCACCACATCCGCCACTGACCTGCGACGATGACGGGATGAGCAGCGAACGGGGACGGCAGAGCAAGCGGGCGATGCGGGAGGAGTTCCGATCGCGCAGGGATGATGACTGGGAGCTCCCACCCGGCACCGTGCCGTACTTCCGCGAACGCCTGTACGCCACGTTCACGGGCCTCGCGATCGTGCGGGTCGTGGAATCCGGGACGCACGCCGAACCGCGGCATGCCTTCCTCGCACTCCTGATGGGTGTGCTCGGCATCGTCGTGGCGGGCACGTTGTCGGAGTACATCGCGCACCTCATCGTCCATCGCACGGTCGCTCGGGGGAGCGAACTGCAGATCATGCTGCGCGCGGGTCTGGGCGCCCTGTGGACGGTGGGGCTTCCGATCGCGCTGATCGGTGCCGCGTGGCTCGGGTGGATGGATCTCCATCTCGCGCTGCGCATCTCGTCGTGGATCTACATCGTGACCCTCGCGGGCATCGGCTGGCTGGCCGTGCGGCGCTCGACCCTGCCGATGCTGGCGAAGATCATCGTGTCGGCTGGTCTCGTCGCCGCCGGATTCGGGGTCGTGGCGCTGCAGCAGCTGGCGAAATCCGTCTGATACTGAGCGTTCACCCAAAGTTGAGTCGGCGCGACTCAACTTCGACTTGACACGAATTCTCGTCGTGATCTAAGGTTGAGTCATCGGGGCTCAAGTCCCGATTCCGCGCAAGCGGACCACAGATTTCGGCTGCGGCCCGGCACGGGCGAGCCACCGCTGGAGGATCGGGAAGTCCCCCGGCACGAAAGGAAAACACATGGCACGTGCAGTAGGCATCGACCTCGGTACGACCAACTCGGTCGTCTCCGTTCTCGAGGGTGGCGAGCCCAAGGTCATCGCCAACGCTGAAGGATTCCGCACCACTCCCTCGGTGGTCGCTTTCACCAAGGACGGAGAGGTGCTCGTCGGTGAGACCGCCAAGCGCCAGGCCGTCACCAACGTAGACCGCACCATCGCATCCGTGAAGCGCCACATGGGCACTTCATGGAAGACGCAGTCGATCGACGGCAAGGAGTACACGCCGCAGGAGATCTCGGCGCGCATCCTCGGCAAGCTGAAGCACGACGCTGAGGAGTACCTCGGTGACAGCGTCACCGACGCCGTGATCACGGTCCCCGCGTACTTCAACGACGCTGAGCGTCAGGCCACGAAGGACGCCGGTGAGATCGCTGGCCTCAACGTGCTGCGCATCATCAACGAGCCCACCGCTGCTGCCCTGGCCTACGGCCTGGACAAGGGCAAGGAGGACGAGCTCATCCTGGTCTTCGACCTCGGTGGCGGAACTTTCGATGTCTCGCTGCTCGAAGTGGGCAAGGACGACGACTTCTCCACCATCCAGGTGCGCTCCACCGCCGGTGACAACCGCCTCGGTGGCGACGACTGGGACCAGCGCATCGTCGACTGGCTGATCACGCAGTTCAAGCAGTCCACCGGTGTGGACGTGGCGAACGACAAGATCGCCCTGCAGCGCCTCAAGGAGGCCGCCGAGCAGGCGAAGAAGGAGCTCTCCAGCTCCATGTCCACCACCATCTCCCTGCCCTACCTCTCCCTCACCGAGAACGGCCCGGCCAACCTGCAGGAGACGCTGACCCGCGCGAAGTTCGAGGACCTCACCAAGGACCTCCTCGAGCGCACCAAGAAGCCGTTCGCGGACGTCATCCGTGAAGCAGGCATCAAGGTCGGCGACATCGACCACGTGGTTCTCGTCGGTGGCTCCACCCGTATGCCCGCCGTCGCTGAGCTCGTCAAGGGCGAGATCGGCAAGGACGCCAACAAGGGTGTCAACCCGGACGAGGTCGTCGCCGTCGGTGCCGCCATCCAGGCCGGTGTGCTGAAGGGTGAGCGCAAGGACGTTCTGCTGATCGATGTCACCCCGCTGAGCCTCGGTATCGAGACCAAGGGCGGCATGATGACCAAGCTCATCGAGCGCAACACGGCCATCCCCACCAAGCGCAGTGAGACCTTCACCACGGCCGACGACAACCAGCCGTCCGTCGCGATCCAGGTGTTCCAGGGTGAGCGTGAGTTCACCCGCGACAACAAGCCGCTCGGCACCTTCGAGCTGCAGGGCATCGCCCCGGCCCCCCGTGGCATCCCGCAGATCGAGGTCACCTTCGACATCGACGCCAACGGCATCGTGCACGTGTCCGCCAAGGACAAGGGCACCGGCAAGGAGCAGTCGATGACCATCACGGGCGGCTCTTCGCTGCCCAAGGAGGACATCGACCGCATGGTGCGCGAGGCGGAGGAGCACGCCGCCGAAGACAAGAAGCGCCGCGAGGCCGCCGAGGTCCGCAACCAGGCTGAGACGCTCGCGTACTCCGTCGAGAAGCTCATCAAGGAGAACGACGAGAAGCTCCCCGCCGACGTCAAGGAGTCGGTCCAGGCCGACGTGGACGCGGTCAAGACCGCGCTCGCGGGCGAGGACGATGACGCCGTGAAGACGGCGTTCGACACCCTGAGCCAGAGCCAGGGCAAGCTGGGCGAAGCGCTCTACGCTTCTGCCCAGGCTGCCGGCGGCGAGGGCGACCCGACGGCGACCAACCCGGGCAACGGCGATGTGCCGAACCCCGAGGAGGACGTCATCGACGCCGAGGTCGTGGACGACGAGGACGAGAAGAAGTAAAGACATGACGGACGACAAGGACTTCGAGAACAACGAAGCCCCGTCCGGCGAGCAGGGGTCGGAGGCTCACGCCTCCGACCCCGCTTCGCAGGACGAGGAACTCACGATCGACGACATCCTGGGCGCCGCCCAGACCGACGACGCGGCTGCGGCCGACGTCATGGACATCGAATCGATCCACCTCAACGACCTCAAGCGCATCACCGCGGAGTACGCCAACTATCGGCGTCGCACCGAGGAGCAGCGCCAGATCGAGAAGCAGCGCACCACGGGTGACGTGGTCAAGAGCCTGCTTCCGGTGCTGGATGACATCGCGCGTGCCGAGAAGCACGGTGACCTCGCCGAGGGCAGCGCCTTCGCCGTGATCGCTGAGAAGATCCGCACGATCGTGTCGCGTCAGGGTGTGGAGTCGTACGGTGCCGTGGGCGACGTCTTCGACCCGCAGCAGCACGAGGCCATCTTCCAGCAGCCCGTTCCGGGCGCCACCGAGTCAACCATCCTCGATGTGGTCGAGGTGGGCTACCGCCTCGGCGACGTGGAACTGCGTCCCGCGAAGGTGGTCGTCTCGGTCCCGGCCGAGTAGGCCGAAAAGGGGACATATGGCAAGCAACGACTGGTTCGAGAAGGACTTCTACAAGACGCTCGGTGTGTCCAAGGACGTGTCCGAAGCCGACCTGAAGAAGACCTACCGGAAGCTGGCGCGCAAGTACCACCCGGACTCGAACCCGGGGGACGCTGCGGCGGAAGCGAAGTTCAAGGAGATCAGCGAGGCGTACACCGTGCTGAGTGACAAGGCTCAGCGCGAGGAGTACGACCAGATCCGGGCGATGGGCTCGGGTGCGCGGTTCCAGGCCCCCGGTGGTGGCACCGCCACCGGGGGTGGCTTCGAGGACGTGTTCTCGATGTTCAACCGCGGTGGGCGCGGCCAGCAGCAGGCCGACTTCGACGACATCTTCTCGATGTTCAATCGCGGCGGCAGTGCTGGTTTCGGCGGCCAGGCCGGCTTCCGGCCGGGTCCGCAGAAGGGCCCAGACGTCACGGCCCGCACCACGCTCGACTTCGCCACTGCAGTTAAGGGCGACACCATCACTCTCCAGGGAGAGGACGGCAAGCCGTTCAAGGTGAAGGTCCCGGCGGGTGTGCAGGACGGACAGAAGATCCGCCTGCGTGGTCGCGGTCGCGCCTCCTCGTCGGGTGGCGAGAACGGTGACATCGTGGTGTCCGTCTCGGTGCGCAAGCACCCGGTGTTCACTCGCGACGGACTCAACCTGCGGGTGACCGTTCCGGTCACCTTCACGGAGGCCGCTCTCGGTGCCACCATCGAGGTACCCACACTGGGCGGCGATCCGGTGAAGCTGAAGGTGGCCGCCGGCACCCCCTCGGGCCGCGTGCTGCGGGTCAAGGGGCGCGGCGTGGAATCCTCGAAGGGCACCGGCGACCTGCTCGCCGAGGTCCAGATCGTGGTCCCGTCACATCTCGACGCCGCCGCCAAGGAGGCGCTCGAGAAGTTCGCCGAGGCGGAGCCCAAGGAGAACCCGCGAGCGGATCTGCTCGCAAAAGCGCGCTGAATCGCGCGATGACCAACACACGACGCCGGGAACGGGGGTGACATGAACCAGGACCAGATGGACGAGGATGCGCCGATCTTCGCGATCGCCGCTGCTGCGGAGCTGGCCGGCATGCACCCCCAGACCCTGCGCCAGTACGACCGCATGGGACTGGTCATCCCCGGACGCACGCGCGGTGGTTCACGTCGCTATTCGGTGAACAACATCCGTCAGCTCCGTGAGGTGGCGCAGATGTCGGCCGACGGCATGAGTCTGCCGGCCATCGCCCGCATCCTGGATCTCGAACAGTCGGTGCGGACACTGCGTCGGCAGGTGTCTCAGCTTCAAGCCCAGGCTCAGGCCGATGCCGAGAGCCGGCCCGGCGCGCGTGTGTTCGCCGCAGGGACGACCGGATCGGTCATCACGCTGCGCGCCGGTCGTCGCGTTCGGCGTGCGACGGAGGTCATGATCTGGCGTCCGCCGCACCTGCGGGAGAGTCACCTCGACGAGGACTGACCGTCCTGGCTGAGTCCGCGGGGTGAGAGCGTGTGGAACACGGTGCGAATGGCCGCGCCATCCACGGTGTGAAGTGCGAATCCCGGCAGCGCGTCGGAATCGGCGATCGGATTCACCCGACTGCCCAGCCGCATCGTCGACACGATCCCCGGTGCTCCCAACACCGGAACCCCGGCGAATGTCGTCGTGAACGCGGCATGAATGTGGCCGGTGAAGATCGCGATGATGGCGGGGCTCTCTCGCACCACCGCCGCCAGATCGTCCGGGTTGGCGAGCCCGTACTGTGCGTCCACGATGTGGTGTCCGATGGCCACGGGCGGGTGATGCATCATCAGGACGACGGGGCCCGAGGCCGACGCGATGGCGTCGCGCGCGAAGCTCAGCGTCTCCGGGGCGAGCAGCCCGTCATCTCTGCCGTCGACATGCGAGTCGAGAGCGATGACGGTGAGGCCGCCGATCGTGAGCAGGTCACTCATGCTCCCGGAAGCGCCGATCCTCCGCAGTGCCGCGCTGAGCGGCTCGGTCAGATCGTGGTTGCCGGCGCACACGAGCAGGGGGACGTCGTTCGGAAGTTCCGCGAAAACGCTCTCGTACTCCTCGGCGAGGCCGCGATCGGCCAGGTCTCCGCTCACGAGGATCGCATCCACGCGCGGCAACGCTGCGACCTCCCGCAGCACCGCCGCGAATCGACGACGGCGTTCCTCCGACAGATCCAGATGCGGGTCGCTGAGGTGCGCGATCGTCAGCATGTGGCCCCCTTCGTCGCGTTCGGGCCCAATCTATCGAACGGGTAGCCGTTTCCCGCGACCCGCCGAGACGGGTATCGTTGCGACACGATGAGGATCACGCGGCGCACTCTGCTGGTCGGCGCCGGAGCCGGTGTCCTGGGGGTGCTTCTGGCCTCCTGCACCCCGGAGCCGGCGCCCTCACCCACGCCCGATCCGACCTCGACGCCCCCCGCTCCGGAGCCCACCGCACCCACCGGGCTCGAGCCTTCGGCCTTCATTCGCAGCTCGTGGTCGGAGGATCCGTTCTCGCTCGGCGCGGCCAGTTTCACGCCCGCGGGCGTGCAGCAGAGCGTGCGTGCTGCGCTTGCCGTCCCGGTGCTCGATCGCCTCTTCTTCGCCGGTGAGGCTACCGATGAGGAAGCCCCGGGAACGATGTCGGCGGCGGTGCGATCCGGTGTCGCGGCCGCGGAAAAGCTGTTGGATGCATCGACCACCGGCGACCGCGTGGCCATCGTCGGTGCGGGGCTCGCTGGTGCCGCTGCGGCGGCTCGCCTGGCCGTCAGCGGTCTGGAACTGACCGTCTTCGAGGCGCGCGACCGGGTGGGTGGACGCGTCCAGTCGCACGTGGACGACGACGAATGGCCGATTCCCGTCCAGCTCGGCGGATGGCTCGTCGATGACGCCCTCGACGACGTCATCGAGCGGCCGGAGCCGCTGAACCTTCGAACGGAGACGCTGTCCGGAGCGCTCTGGCGCTCCGTGGAGGGCGATGACCTCGAGGCGGTGTCCGCGAAGTCGCTGACCGATGCGATCACCGCAGCGCAGTCCCGCGTCACCGACGAATCGCTCACCGTGGCCCTGACCGAAGCAGGTGCCGATCCCGCGGACGACGCACTGGCGGCGCTGCTGGCGTATCTGTCGACGCTCTCTGGCGCGGACGCCGATCAGGCCTCGTCCTGGTTCCCACCCGTGGTGCCACCCATCGAACGCACCGCCGTGCTGGGCGACCTCGGGAAGGTGTTCGAGGACCTGCTCGGCGGCACGAAGGTGAGCCTGTCATCGCCCGTGAGCCGGGTGGCTTACGACGACAAGGGCGTGAGCCTCGGTGTGGCCACGGGCGAGTCCCTGTCGTTCGACCGTGTGCTGGTGACGGTTCCCCTCGGCGTGCTGAAGACCGACGGCATCGAGTTCTCGCCGGCTCTGCCGTTCGCCCATCGCGGTGCCATCGCCGATCTCGGGATGGGTCTCATCGAGACCGTCTGGCTGCGCTTCGACGAGCCGGTTATCGAGACGGACGCCTCGCTGTGGCACACGGTCGGCGGCGACGCCACGATCCGCACGTGGCTCAACCTCGCACCCACAACGGGCGAGAACATCCTGGTGGGGCTCATCGGCGGTACTGCGGCGGGGGAGTTCGCGAAGCTCGGCGACGATGACGCGCGGGCCGCGGCCCTTGCCTCGCTCGCGCCGTTCCTCGGGACGACGGAGTCGCCGACACCCTGAGGGCGCAGGATCACAGCCCCCGTCGCCAGCGGACGCAGGCAGTGCCGGGCGCGAGCCCGACCGCTCAGATCGCGGCGCGCGGGTGCCCGGGGCGATGCATCCGGCTGGCGAGGACGATGAGGGTCGCGATCAGCGCGAACATCGCGAGTGCGGCCGCGCAGGTGATCAGGAATTCCGCCGGCCCGGAGACCTGACGGGGGTCGAGGAAGTAGTACGGATACCAGCCGACGAACGGACCGCGCCACAGCGTCACGCCGCCCCACGCCAGGGGGAAGGCGAGCGAGGTCGGCACGATCCACCAGCTCACTCCGCGATGGCCGGGGGTGAGAATCCAGGCCAGTGCCGTGCATGTCGGCAGGAAGAAGTGCAGCACCTGATCCGACCAGGGCACATCGACGCGGATGCCGCGGATCCCGGCCTGCCAGACGATGAGCGCGAACGCGATCCCGGCGGTGATCGTCCAGGTGAGCACCAGAGCCAGGGCCACGCTGAACCAGCGTGGATCCGTCGGGCGACTCAGCGCCAGCACAGCACCGATGATGAGCACCACCACCAGCGTGCAGTTGGACTGCACGGTGAGATAGGCGAAGAAGTTGTCGCCGGCGGTGGTGTGCGAACTCAGCCCCCAGAACAGCCGATGCACCAGCGCGGTGAGGCAGACGCCCGCGGCGGTCAGACGCAGCACGCCGAAGATCGTTCGTGCCCTCACTGTCCGCCGCTGCTCCTTCCCCGCGCTGAACGCGCCATCCGGCGAGTTTACGTAACTCCGCGGCGGTCCGCGGGCCCCGCGCGGGCGTCGTCGGGGGGTCGGTGTCGTGAACGGATGAGCATGGGGCCAATCAATGACACATATCCCGAATCCCTCATCGTTTAGGCGCATCATCATTGACTCGCAGCATGAGCGCAATCGTGAATGTGGTAACGTTGCCACAGCACGAGCAAGTCACGAAGGAGTGCACGCATGCCCGAACAGGCGCTCGGAATCGGCATCGCTGGTTTCTGGCACGTCCATGCCGACGACTACGCCCGACAGGCGTCGGAGCATCCGGAAACCCGTGTGGCGGCGGTGTGGGATGACGACCCAGACCGCGCTCGCGAGGCGGGTGAACGCCTCGGTGTCCCGGTAGCGGCCAGCCTCGATCAGCTGCTCGCGCGGTTCGACGTGGATGCCATCACCGTCACGTGCGAGACCAGTACGCACAGCGCGGTGATCGGAACCGCGCTCGCGGCGGGCGTGCCGGTGTTCACCGAGAAGTTGCTCGCGCCCACGGTCGCCGAATGTGAGGCTCTGGTTCATGCATCGCGCGGCGGCGGGACGGCGCTGGTGGTGTCGCTTCCACGGTTGGCAGAGCCCGTCATCCGCACGGCGATCGAACTGGTCGAGGCCGGAGCGCTCGGCGACCTCACCTACGTCCGCGTCCGGATGGCCCATGACGGCTGGCTGCGCGGGTGGCTGCCGGAGCGCTTCGCCGACCCGATCGCGGCGATCGGTGGCGCGTTCGCCGACCTGGGCTGTCACCCGGCCTACCTGGTGCAGCGATTCCTCGGTGCACAGCCGCGTGAGGTCACGGCCACCTACGGGCGCGTGACCGGTCGGCCCGTGGAGGACAACGCCGTCGTCACGGCGCGATACGACAACGGTGCGATCGGTGTGGCCGAGGCGAGCTTCGTCACCACTCCCGGCGCTTTCGCCCTCGAGGTGCGCGGGACGGAGGCGACCCTGCTGCACGGGTTCGCCCGGGAGGGGCTGATCGGCAAGGGCGGGCAGCTCGGCGAGGACTGGACACCGGTGCCCCTTGTCCAGGCAGGAACGACGCCCTTCGACCTGTGGATCGACGCGATCCGTCACGGAGCCGACACCCGCGCGAACCTGCGCGCCGCCATCGATCTCACCGCTCTCATCGTCGCCGCGAACACCGCGGCGGAAACCGGACAGACAATCACCACCGCAGAACAGGATCAGGGAGGATCCGAATGAGCACGCAGACCACGCCCCTCCGTATCGGACTGATCGGAGCCGGCGGTATCGCCGGCGCTCACGTGGCCGGGTATCGGCATCATCCGGAGCGCATCGTTCTCGCGGCGATCGCCGACCCGGTGCGCGAGAGTGCGGAGCGGCGCCGCGGGGACGATGCAGAGGTGCGGGTGTTCGCGGACTACCGCGACATGATCGCCGCGGGTGGGATCGACGCCGTCGACATCTGCCTGCCGCATCACCTGCACGCCGCCGCCATCATCGCGGCCGCGGAGGCCGGACTGCACGTGCTGTGCGAGAAGCCGCTGTGCCTCACGCGGGAGGAGGCGGCCGCGATCACCGCGGCCGTCGAGCGCACCGGCGTCACCGTGATGTGTGCGCACAACCAGCTGTTCCAGCCCGCCGTGGCAGCCGCGAAGGCGATGATCGACAGCGGAGTTCTGGGGCAGGTCTACGAGGTCCGCACCACGGACAGCTTCTACAACGATTTCACTCCGGAGAGCATGGGCTGGCGGGCCACGGCTGCGACGGCGGGCGGTGGTGAGCTGATCGACACCGGCTATCACCCGCTGTACCTGCTGCAGCATCTCGCCGGAGGATCGCCGGTCGCGGTGACTGCGATGCTCTCACGCCACCGCCTCGCCTTCATGGAGGGGGAGGATTCGGCCCAGGTGCTCGTCCGCTACGACAACGGCGTGGTGGGACACGTGACCACCAGCTGGGCGTACCAGCCCGCGGTCGGAACGGAGAAGTTCTCGCTCGTGGGGGAGAAGGGATCCCTGACCTCCGACGGCACGACGCTGACGTCTCGCCTGCGAGGCGAGGAGCCGGTCACCGTCTCGTTCGAGCCGGTGCACGAGTTCGCCGCGGAGATCGCGCATTTCGCCGACAGCGTCCGCAACCGAACGCGCCCGATCCAGACCCACGAGGAGGGCATCGACGTGCTGGAGGTGATCCTCTCCGCCTACGAATCGGCCGCGACCGGGCGGATCGTGGACGTGGGCACCGCGGAAGCAGTCGACGCCTGAGTCGCCGACACGAGCGGCCTGAGCGCGGTGGGCCGAAGTCATCGCGATGAGGTGGATCGGCGACGCGCTCCCCGCGGACGCAGTCGATGTCTGAGCCCGCTACGCCAGCGGAACGGTCACAGCGGGGAGTGCGGCGAGCAACGCGTCAGCGAGGTCCGCGCTGCGCTCGATCTGAGGCCAGCGCCCCGAGGGAAGATCGAGGATCGTGACGTCGCCGATCCGCCGAAGCTCGCGCGCCGGATCCTGGTCGGCGCTCCTCCAGCGGCGCACATCGTCGGCACGGAACTCGGTGGCGATCACGGTGACCGGAACGTCGTAGCGCCGCGGATCGGTTAGCCGCTGCAGGGAGTCGACGGCGTGCGTGCCGTTCTCCTCGGCGCGGTCGTGCAGAGCGGCGAGCCCGGGGTCGGTATGACGGTGAGGGCGTCCGGTGCGTGGCGGGGATGGTGCACACCCGGTGAGCACGCAGGTCCCGTCGGCGCTCGGGAACCCGCCGACGTACACCGCCCGCGCCACGCGGTCGGGGCGTCGGTTCACCGCCGCATGCACCAGACCGCACGCCTCGGCGTGACCGACCAACATCACGGGACCCGCCGCGCGATCGATGGCCGAGACGATTTCCGCCACGTGATCGGCGAGCATCATCCCGGTGCGATCCGCGGTGCGAGAGGACAGACCGTGCAGCGTCAGCGCTCGCGGTTCGTGCCCCGCGGCAGCGAGGCGATCGCCCACGTCCTGCCAGCTGGAAGCGTCCAGCCACAGACCGGGGACCAGGATGACCTCCATGCCCTACCTCCTCGAGTCAGCGGAAGTACCAGCGTCCGTCCGAGCACCGCTCGGGGCGAGGGGGTTGTCGGAGAAGCGGCTCTGTGCAAGTGCCCCGTGGCATCCGTCGTGCGTGTGTCTCCGGTTCTGCGTGTGGGATCGGAGGCATCGCGCGGGTCCGTCGTCTCGCTGGCGTTCGCTCAGGAATCGGAGGCGAGGGTGCGGGGTGTGGGGTG
>NZ_JBJDRI010000010.1:0-109339 GCF_044987425.1 Microbacterium sp. ZW T5_56
GATGCCGTGTCCCGATCCGCTACACCGACATCGACCACAACCAGGACTGGGCCAATGGTGGAAAGACCGACATCAGCAATCTTGCCCCGCTGTGTCGCCGGCATCACACGTTGAAGACCAGCGCCGGATGGAAGATCACCCCACACCCCGGCGGTGTCGTCGAATACATCACCCCAGCCGGCTACCACTACACCGAAGACCCCGAACCCCACACCGTCACCATCCCCACCCACCCCGGCGGTGGCGATATAGGCGGCCGCAACAGCGGAACATCATCCGACGGCGAACCACCCTGGTGAGCCTCATCAAGCTGAGTTATCGGCTCATCCGCCCTGAGCTGACTTCGCCAGGCGAGGGGGTGTCCGAGTGGACCTTACGTGGGAGGTGAATCGCGGGGGATGCGGGGAATGCGGGGGAGTGGAACGCTCACCTCGCCCATAGCGTGACGGACGGCGTCTGTGACCAGCGTGCGCGGATCGGCGCCGTACAGGGGCTCGCCGCGCCAGCGAGCGTCGAACGTGCCGACCTCGAGATCCACCACGATGCGGAAGCGGTGCGGCGTTGACGGGAGCACTACATCGCAGATGAGCTCCGTTGGGGTACGCGTTGCCCGAGCGACCACGGCGACGGTGCCCGTCGATCGGTCGGATCGACGGGCAGGTTTCCACCACCGAGGCCGCCAATCGCTCCGGCGATCCAGCCACCGCGAGCAGCATGGATGGTCGCTGTCTCGTTGTCAGCGAAGGTGAGATCGAAGCGGAACGCATCGTGATCGGCGTCGACCCGCAGCCCGGTGAGCGGCAGGTGGGCAGCGGAGAAGCCCGTCCAGAGAGCGCTGACCCCCGTTGGGCTCGCTGGCGTGTACGTCCGGGACGCGGCGTCGGTCGTGCTGCCACCGATGGCGTTGGTCTCGCTGCCACCGAAGGCGTCGGTCTCGCTGGCACCGAAGGCGTCGGTCTCGTTGGCACCGACGGCGTTGATGTCGCTGGTGACCTCGGCGCCACCGCGCGGCGCCGACAGCTCGATCGTGCGCGTGACCGTCCGCTCGACGGGGAGCTCGATGACGGGGAACAGGTGCTGCCACACGCGCTCCAACAGGGCCTTCGTCGTACCCTCGGTCTGCTCGCTGGTGATCGCGATGACCACGTCCTGCTCGGGAAGGACGAGCACGAACTGGCCGTATGCGCCGTCTGCGCGGAACCCGTGGCGCGAACGCCAGAGCTGCAGACCATAGCCGGCGCTCCAGTCCGGAGAGTCCGCCTCATAGTTGTCGATCTGAGAGCGAGTGAGCTCGTCGACGAGCTCAGCCGACACGATGCGCCGGCCCGCTGCCACTCCGCGGTCGCGGAGAAGCATGCCGATACGGGCCATGTCGGAGATCGTCAGGTGCAGCCCGCTGAAACCCTCGTCATCGCCGGCGGCGCGGAACCAGGCGAACTCGCCGATGCCGAGAGGCGCGAACACTCGGGTGCGGACCCGGTCCGCCAGCGACTCGCCGGTGACATGACGCACCAGCGCGCCGAGCACGTACGTTGCTCCGCTGTCATAGCTGAACGTCGACCCCGGCTCGGTGTCCAGCGGGAGCCGGAACCAGGCATCGACGAGCGAAATGCCTTCACGCGCGGCCAGCTCCAGCATGGGGTCGAGGGAGTCTGAGCTGTGGCCGGACGACATGCGCGCCAGATGGCGGACCGTCAGTCGCGCGGCGTCGGGATCGGCGTTCGTGATGCCGAGCGCGGTGACCGCGATCGCGATGTCATCGAGCCCGATGAGGCCATCGTCGATCGCCGTCGCGAGGGCGATCATCGTCACCGTCTTGCTGACGGAGTACACCAGGCGACGGTCGCCGAGCGATCGAGGCGTCGCCTCGAGCTCGGCGATGACGGCATCGCCTCGCACGATGAGCATGCTGTGCAGCTCGAGCGCATCATCGGTGAGGCCGGTGAGGAAGTCGTCGAGTGCGGAGTCGAGGTGCGTGATCGCCGGCATGCGCCACAGTCTACGAGGCGGCGCCGCACCGGATCAGACACCAGGTGATCCGTGTTGTGAGCGTCGGATCAGGGCTCGGGGTGCTCTCCGTCGTACGCACGGAAACGGGGGTTGAGCCGGGCCAGCACCGCGATGAGCACCACGATGATCAGACCGCCGAGCAGCGGCGGGAACCACTCCGCCAGCAAGGTTGCCAGCAGACCGCACCAGAGTGCGCCCAGACGCGGGCCGCCGGTGACGACGACCGTGAAGATGCCCTGCAGTCGGCCCCGCATCGCGTCGGGAACGGCGGCCTGCATCATGGTGCTGCGGAAGATCGAACTGATGTTGTCGGCCGCGCCGGACACGGCAAGCGCCACACACGCGAACACGATGAGGGCGACGTTCGCGTGAGCCGCATCCACGGTGGGAGGGGCGAGGAAACCGAGCCAGCCCGCCAGAACGATCGCCCCGAACACCGCGATTGTGACGCCGTAGACGATGATCGAGCGTTCGATGCCGCGACCATGCCACCGGTACCGGCTGACGGGACCGGAGAACAGACTCGAGAGGAACGCACCGACCGCGACGGCCGCCGTCAGGATTCCCGTGGTGATCGGACCGCCGCCCAGGATGGTCGCGCCGATGGCCGGGAGCAGCGCCATCGGCTGGCCGAACGTCATGGCAATGATGTCCATCAGGTACTGCACCCGGATGTTGCCGGCGCGCTTGAGGAAGCGCACGCCATCTTTCAACGAATCCAGACCAGGGCGGACGATCTCACCCTCGGGCTTGAGGGCGGGCAGGGTCCACAGCCCGAGGAAGAGACCGAACATCAGGATGACGTCGATCGAGTACGTCCAGGCGTAGCCGGTGGTGGCCACCAGAACGCCGGCGAGTGCTGGACCGACCATCACCATGATCCCGATGGTGATGCCGCCCAGCGCCGATGCCGCCGGAAGCAGCTCGCGCGGCAGCAGCCGCGGCGTGATGGCGCTGCGCGTGGCCATCACGATGGAGTTCGCGGAGGCGTTCACGATGGACAGGCCGTACAGCCACCACTCCGTCTCACGACCGCTCCACGCCAGCACGGCAAGGATCACCGTCGAGCAGAACGTGACGGATGCCGCCAGCAGCGCCACCTTGCGTCGGTCGAACGCATCGGCGAGCATTCCGCCGTACAAGCCCGCGAACACCATCGGCACGAGTCCGGCGACGGCGATCATCGACACCGCGAAGGTCGAACCCGTGAGGGCGAACATGTGGAGCATGATCGCGGCGATGGTCAGCTGACCGCCCAGGCCGCTGAGCGTCGAGCCGATCCACATCCGCGCGAACGCTGGCGAAGCGCGGAAGGGGGAGAGGTCGATGAAGGCGCTGCCGCTCATGCGCGGCCAGCCGTGTGGGACGGAGCGGACGCGGCGCAGAGCATGAAGTCCAGGATATCCGCGCCGGTCGGCCTGCGGATCGCAGGGAGTGCTGACTCTGCGGAACGCGAGCGAGGGTGGTTCAGTGGAGCGGGAGCGGGGTTGGTTCTGCGGAGCGGGAGTGGGGTTGGTTCTGCGGAGCGCGAGCGGGGGTGATTCAGCGGAGCGCGAGCAGGGGTGATTCAGCGGAGCGCGACCGGGGCTAGTTCAGCGGAGCCCGAGCGCAGACGGAGCGTCGTCGGCTGTGTCGACCAGGCGAATTCGCTCTCCCAGCGTGCGCTGCGCGCCGAGCGCTTGAAGAAGTGGCCACGCGGGCAGATCCTGCGTCCACTGCTGGGTTCCGACGAGCACCATTGGAGCCACGTCGCGCACATCGGCGTAGTAGTTCTCGCACGCGTCCGCGAAGATCTCCGACACCGTGCCGGCCGCTCCCGGCAGGAACACGATTCCGCCGTCACAGCGCGCCAGAAGCGTCGCCTCCCGGATGGGGTTGGCGAAGTACTTCGCGATCGCCGTCGCGAACTGCCCGGGCGGCTCATGACCGTAGAACCAGGTCGGGATGCCGACGGAGCGAGTGCCGTGCGGCCACCGAAGGCGCACCTCCCGCGCGGTGCTCACCCAAGCATCGATGTCGTTGTGGAAGTCGGGAGCCACCGCCAGCAGCTCGATGGCCGCGTCGAGAGCGCCGTCGTCTTCGCCTGCCAGGTAGGCACCGAGGTTCGTCGCCTCCATGGCGCCGGGGCCACCGCCGGTGAGCACCGTGCGGCCGAGCCGTGCGAGGTCTCGACCGAGACCCGCCGCGGCGCGATACTGGTCGTCGCCACGCTGCACGCCGTGTCCGCCCATCACTCCGACGACCGCGCCACGCGCACTGTCGGCGAGCTCGGCATCGAGCGCTGCGGAGATCGAATGATCGTGGAGCGCCACCGCGAGGGAGGCGGAAACCGTCGAATGCGGGGTGTGGGTGCGTGACCAGGCGTACACGATGCCGTCGAGGCTCGCAGCATACCGATCCATGCCATACAGCTCGTCCGCCGTGTAGAGCTCGCCGCGATAGGGGTCGAACGGCACATGGGGGATCCGCGGAAACACCAGAGCGCCGGCGCGACGCAGGCGTTCGTCGACCTCACCCACGAACAAGCACCCCAGGAAGACCGCGCCGGAAACCGCGGCTGACAGGAGTTCGTCGCTGCGGTCGCGTAAGTCGAGCGACTCAATCACACTTCCGCGCAGCGAGGGTCGGCCAGCCACGTCGCTGAACTCCGCGTCGAAGGCGGCGAGGGTGTCGATGCGTCGCACGTGCCGGGGCATGCCAGCACCCTAGCCGGTGTCCTCTCGATCACGATCGAGCGGTCGCGGCCCGTGTCGGCCGTGACGCTTCGGGTGGGGTAAGCTGTTGAGGTTGCCGTTTGATCGGCCGCGGATAAGAGAGCTCACGGATTCACCGATGGGCACCGCGCAACGAGAGAAAGGGGATCGTTCTATGGCACTGGAAGCAGACGTCAAGAAGGCGATCATCGAAGAGTACGCGACGCACCCCGGTGACACCGGATCCCCCGAGGTGCAGGTCGCGATGCTGACGCAGCGCATCAAGGACCTCACCGAGCACCTCAAGGAGCACAAGCACGACCACCACTCGCGTCGTGGTCTGTTCCTGCTCGTCGGTCAGCGCCGTCGCCTGCTGGGTTACCTGCAGGACGTGGACATCAACCGTTACCGCTCGCTCATCGAGCGTCTCGGTCTTCGCCGCTAAGCAGCGCAGCCGCGTACAATCGCGCAGAACATTCTTGGAGAGCCGCCCCACGGTGTGGGGCGGCTCTCGCTGTGTGTACCGGGCGATCCCGAGGAAAGAAGTCGACGAGCTACGGCAACTCCAGCGCGCTGAGCATCACTGCCGGTTTTCGCGATCAGGTGGTGGCGACGTTCGAGACGACCACCGATGACCGCGCCGGCGGCTAAGCGTTGTCCTCAGAGCTTCGGAGCACCCGGTCCCGATATTCCTGGAAGTCTGCGAATCCGCGGCCGAGCGCGGACGCCAGTTCCTCGGCGCTGTCGATGAGTACGGCGTCCTCGGCGTCGGGGAAGACCGCAGGATCGTGTACGCCGACGATGCCGACGTACATGGGCGAGCCCTGGGCGTTGATGATCATCAGGCGGCCGGCTCGGCAGAGGCCGAAGACGAACGAGCACTCATCGGCGGTCAGGGTGGCGTGTGCCAGGGATCCGGTCACGGGCTCGTCCTGGTCGAGCGGATCCAACGTGAGATCGGTCCAGGAGCCGTCGAAGGACAGCGCTGACTCGTCGCTCGTGCGATACAGGCCGGAACCGTCCGCATGAACGGCGAGACCCGCCGTATCGAGGAAAGCGGCGAGTCCCGCACGATCAGGTTCGACGAGTCGGTCGCGTTCGACCGGCATGAAATGGAGGGAGAAGCCCATCCGCCGACTCTAGCGGTGCGGCTGGCGCGGGCACGTCGTCCGGATCCGCGCGGAGAACAGCCGGCTCCGGGTCAAGCGCGGGCGGCGAGGAGGTCGGCGTGGTGGCGGGCTGCGACGTCCGGATGGGCGCGCAGGCGGGACTTCAGCGCGTTCTCGCCATAGAGGGCGTGGATCGGGTTGGTGGGATCGTCGGTGACGCCGCGGGCTTCCGCCGCCAACTCGGCCGGCAGGTCGATGATCGGCAGGCGCGCGTCCAGGGCGGGATTGAAGAAGAACGGGATCGAGATCCGGTCATCGGGCAGACGCGGCGAGACCACGCGGTGATTTGTGGCGATGAGGTATCCCTGCGTGGCGTACTCCAGCAGCTCGCCGATGTTCACCACGAACGCACCAGGCACTGACGGCGCGTCGACCCACTCGCCATCTCGGTGCACCTGGAGGCCGCCCTTGCCCGGCTCCACCCAGAGCAGCGTGAGAACGCCCGAGTCCTTGTGCGCGCCGACGCCCTGCTGGGGTTCCGGCGCGTCGGTGCCGGGGTAGCGGACGATCTTCAGCAGCGTCGAGGGCTCACCGAAGTGCCTGTCGAAGTAGTTCTCCTCCGCGCCGAGGGCCAGCGCCCACGCCCGCAGCAGCTTGCGCGCGACGCCGGTGAGATGGTCCTGCCAGAGCGAGACGACCTCACGCAGCTCCGGCTGCGCCGCGGGCCACAGGTTCGGTCCGATGAGACGGGAGTAGCCCGGTGCGGATTCGTCGGTGGTCGCGTCGTGCTCGGGTCCGATGTCGATCTGCTCGCGCCAGTCCACCTGTCCCTGAGTGCGCTCGCCGCCGACGCGGGTGTAGCCGCGAAACTGGGGGCTGTTGATGTTCTCGATCGCAAGCTTGTCGGCTTCGGGCAGCTCGAAGAACTCGCGGGCGGTGCGGTGCAGGCGTGCTTCGAACTCGGCGGGAATGCCGGTGCCGGTGAGGTAGAAGAAGCCGACGTCGTGCGTTGCGGCACGGAGCTGATCACGGAATGCGGCGGCGGATTCCGGGCCGCCGTCCAGCAGCGAGAGGTCAAGGACGGGGAGCGAGAGATCGGTCATGGCATGACCATAGGCGGCTCCGCGGGCCAGGTCATCCTGAGATGACAGACGGCTTCATCTGGCGTCACGCGACGTTATCTGGCCGGATCGGGCGCGACGACGGCCCGGTGTGACACTGCCGATCGGGAGCATGCGCGCGTATCCCAACTTGTCATCAGATGAAAGTAAGGCGTACCTTAGTCAAGCCCCTTCTGGGTGCAGTCGTGCCTGTGCCGTCTGCCTGATCAACGGAAGTTTCTGCTGTGCTCGGCTCTCTGCTCATCGGCCTTCGCGAAGGCTTGGAAGCTGCCCTCATCGTCGGCATTCTGGTCGCCTACCTCAGCCGCCTGGGCCGTCGCGATGTGCTGCCCCGCCTCTGGGCCGGCGTCGGTCTCGCCCTGGCCATCTCGCTCGGCATCGGAGCGATCCTGACGTTCGGCGCCTACGAACTGACCTTCCAGGCGCAGGAGATCATCGGCGGCACACTGTCGCTCGTGGCCGTGGGCTTCGTCACCTGGATGGTCTTCTGGATGCAGAAGACCGCTCGCACCATGAAGAAGTCGTTGGAGGGCGGCGTGGATCGGGCCCTCGCCACCGGCGGGCTCTGGGGCATCGTGGTGCTGGGATTCGTCTCCGTCATTCGCGAGGGTGTGGAGACGACGCTGATGCTGTGGTCCGTCGTGCAGTCTGCGGGCAACGCGCCCGCCAGCCTCACGGGCGCGCTGATCGGATTCGCGATCTCGATCACCGCCGGAGCCCTGCTCTCGCGCGGCATGCTGCGACTGAATCTCGGAACGTTCTTCACCTGGACCGGTGGCATCCTCGTCGTCGTCGCGGCCGGCGTCCTCGCCTATGCGCTGCACGATCTGCAGGAATCCGGCGTGCTGCCGGGGCCGTGGGGCGCTCTGGCGCCGCTCGCCGTGGCGGGCGCCGCCGCCGTGGGTGGCGTCGCGGTGGGACCCGCCGGCTTCCCGTTTGGCTACGCGTTCGACGTCTCCGCCGTGGTGCACCCGGGGGAGTGGCTGGCCGTCCTCGGTCAGGCCACCGTCGGATTCATGCCCACGATGACCTGGCTTCAGGTGATCGCCTGGATCCTCTACGTCGCGATCGTCGGCACGCTGTTCGTGCGCCGCGTGACCCGACGAGCTCCGCGGGTGCAGACGGCGTCCGTGTCGGCACCCGCCCCCGTTCCCGCGTGAACTGATACGTCGCCCGACTCTCCTCGCTCTTTGTCCTGATCTCCACACCGAACCTCCCCTAACCTCGTCCGGCTCGCCGGATCGGAAGGAACCGATGTCCTCGCTGCGCCCCCGTGCCCTGGCCGCCACCGCCGGTATTGCACTGTCTGCCCTCGCCCTCGCCGGTTGCGTCGCCAAGGCGGACATCGCCGCCGGTGGCAGCCTCTCCGTGGCCGCCGACGACTCGTCGTGCGCCGTCTCGACGGACACCGCAACCAGCGGAACCGTCACGTTCGCGATCGAGAACTCCTCATCGAAGGTGAACGAGTTCTACCTGCTCGCCTCCGATGGACTGCGCATCGTCGGCGAGGTGGAGAACATCGCGCCCGGCGCCTCCCGCACGCTCACCGTCGTCGCCCAACCCGGTGACTACTTCACGGTCTGCAAGCCGGGGATGATCGGCGACGGCGTGGGCAAGACCGCCTTCACCGTCACGGGTGACACGGTCGCGGCCACGGGCGACGACGCGGAGCAGATGACCCAGGCGGTCGACCTCTATGCGGCGTTCGTGAAGGAGCAGGTCTCCCAGCTCGTTCCGCAGGTGCAGGCTCTCGTCGACGCGTACGAGTCCGGCGACGATGAGACGGCGCGTTCGCTGTTCGCCTCTACGCGCGTGTCGTACGAGCGCATCGAGCCCATCGCCGAGGCGCTCGGCGATCTTGACCCGCGCATCGACTACCGCGAGGTGGATGCCGTGGCCGAGGGCTTGGACTGGACCGGCTTCCACCGCATCGAGAAGGACCTCTGGGTGCCGGCGAAGGATGCGCTGAACTCGGACGATGTCACGCCCGCATGGCAGGACTGGAACCCGTCGACCACCGAGGAGCGCAAGTCGTTCGGTGACCAGCTGGTCACCGACATCCAGGAGCTGTACGACTACGTGCACTCCGACGATTTCGCCTCCACGCTCGAGGCGCAGGGCGTCGCATCGCTGTCCAACGGCGCGATCGCTCTGCTGGACGAGGTCGCCACCGGCAAGATCTCGGGTGAAGAGGACTGGTGGAGCCACACCGACCTCTCTGACTTCGCCGCCAACGTCGAGGGCTCCAAGATGGCCTTCTCGCTGGTTCAGGACTTCGCCGAGACAAAGGGCGATGACGCGAAGAAGCTTGTCAGTGAGATCGCGGACGGCTATGCCAACCTGGAATCCGCCCTCGCGACCTACGGTTCGCTGGACACGGGCTTCGTGTCCTACCTCGAGCTCACCGATGCCGACCGCAAGACGCTGACCGATGAGGTCAACGCGCTCGCGGAGCCGCTGTCGCAGCTCACCTCAACCATCCTGGAGTGACGTGACCGGTATCCCGCATTCTGTTGGGACCGTCGTCTTGCCCCTTTCAACCATCCTGGAGTGATGTGACTGGTATCCCGTCGGGCGATTCGGTGCCCTCATCAACGGCTCCGCGCGGGCTGTCCCGTCGAGCGCTGCTCGGACTCGCCGCGGGTGCCGCGGGGCTCGTCGTGGGCGGTGGCGCCGGCGCTGCCGTCGCCACCTCGGTGGCGTCCGGAGGCGCGCGCGCTGCGGGCGACGTCCATCCCTTCTTCGGCCAGCACCAGGCGGGCATCTCCACGCCGGTGCAGGACCATATGCATTTCGCTGCGTTCGACATGATGGCCCGCACGTCGCGCGACGACCTCATCGAGCTGCTGACGGACTGGACCTATGCGGCCTCGCGCATGACACAGGGGCTGGACGTGTCCGCCACCGGCGCGGTCGGCGGCTCTCCCGAGGCACCGCCGGATGACACCGGGGAGGCTCTGGGCCTTCCGGCCAGCAACCTCACCATCACCTTCGGATTCGGGCCGGGCCTGTTCGAACATGACGGCGTCGACCGCTACGGGATCGCGGATCGTCGACCGGCGTCGCTCGAGCGCCTTCCCGCGTTCCTGAACGATGAGCTGGTGCCGCAGCTCAGCGACGGCGATCTGTGCATCCAGGCCTGCGCCGACGATCCCCAGGTCGCCGTGCACGCGATCCGCAACCTCAGCCGCATCGCCTTCGGCCGCGCGACGATCCGGTGGTCGCAGCTGGGATTCGGCCGCACCTCCAAGACGACCTCAGATCAGTCCACTCCGCGCAACCTTTTCGGGTTCAAGGACGGCACGGCGAACATCCTCGCCACCGATTCGGCCGCTCTGAAACAGCATGTGTGGGCCGCTGACGACGATGTGGCGTGGATGGCTGGCGGCTCCTACCTCGTCGCCCGCAAGATCGCGATGACCATCGAGACCTGGGACCGCGTCCGCCTCGCGGAGCAGGATCGGATCATCGGACGGGACAAGGCGATCGGTGCCCCGCTCTCGTCGCCGGGTGGAGCGGAGACGGCCGAGCCGGACTTCACTGCCCCCGATGCCGCGGGCAAGCCGCTGATCGATCCGGTCAGCCACGTCCGTCTCGCGCACCCGACATTCAACGACGGCATCCGCATCCTCCGCCGCGGCTACAACTATGTGGATGGCAACGACGCGCTCGGCAAGCTCAGCGCGGGGCTGTTCTTCCTCTCCTATCAGCGCACGCCGGAGCATTTCATCACTCTCCAGCGCGCGCTCGCGAAGGACGCGATGTCCGAGTACATCCGTCACATCGGCTCCGGCCTCTGGGCCGTGCCCGCGGGTGTGTCGGAGGGCTCGTACATCGGGTCTGCGCTGTTCGCGTAGTTGTCGGGAACACGGCAGTTCTCAGCTCAACGATCATCGGGAGTACTTCTCGGGGACATGCGTTACAGCGGGCTCGTGCATTCGACCCGCACTGTTCTCGTCGCTATCGAGATCATCGGGAATACTTCTCGGGGACATGCGTTACAGTCGATGTATTCACACGCATGGAAAATGAGGAGCGATCGTGAACGAGAACACGACTCAGGCAGCCCAGACCCCGGGAGCCTGGCCGGGTATGCAGTTCGGCCTGATGTCGGTCTCCGACATCACCCAGGACCCGATCACCGGACGCACGCCGTCCGAGGGTGAGCGCATTCAGGCCGCGGTGACCATCGCCAAGCACGCCGACGAGGCGGGGCTTGACGTCTTCGCCATCGGCGAGCACCACAACCCGCCGTTTTTCTCCTCGTCGCCGACCACGCTGTTGGCCGCGATCGCCGCGCAGACCGAGCGTCTGATCGTGTCCACCTCCACCACGCTGATCACCACGAACGACCCGGTGCGCATCGCCGAGGAGTACGCGATGCTGCAGCACCTGTCCGGCGGCCGCATGGACCTCATGATGGGGCGCGGCAACACCGGCCCGGTCTACCCGTGGTTCGGCCAGGACATCCGCCAGGGATTGCCGTTGGCGATCGAGAACTACGCCCTGCTGCACGAGCTGTGGACCAAGGACGTCGTCGACTGGGAGGGCAAGTTCCGCACCCCGTTGCAGGGCTTCACCTCCACGCCGCGGCCGCTGGACTTCGTACCGCCGTTCGTCTGGCACGGCTCCATTCGCACGCCGGAGATCGCCGAGCAGGCCGCGTACTACGGTGACGGCTTCTTCGCCAATAACATCTTCTGGCCGGCCGAGCACTACCAGCGCCTGATCAACCTCTACCGTCAGCGCTGGGAGCACTACGGTCACGGTGCCCCGGAGACGGCGATCGTCGGTCTCGGCGGCCAGGCGTTCATCCGCAAGAACTCGCAGGATGCCAAGAACGAGTTCCGTCCCTACTTCGATAACGCGCCGGTGTACGGTCACGGACCGTCGATGGAGGACTTCACCAGGATGACCCCGCTGACGGTGGGATCGCCGCAGGAGGTCATCGACCGCTACGCCGGCATGCGCGACCTGTTCGGCGACTACCAGCGCCAGCTGTTCCTCGTGGACCACGCGGGACTGCCGCTGAAGATCGTGCTGGAGCAGATCGATCTGCTCGCCGAAGAGGTCGTCCCGGTGCTGCGCAAGGAGCTTCAGGTGAACCGTCCGGCCACGACGCCGGACGCCCCCACGCACGCCGGTCGTCGGTTCGCCAAGTACGGTGACGATGCGCCTCGCGAGGCGGTTCCCAACCCCAACCGCGGTGACAACCTCACCGTCGGCTCGCCCTACCAGGACACCGACGCCGTCAACACGACCAAGCCCGGCGCCGCCTTCGGCGCTGCGGCCGTGAAGTGAACGAGGAGGATCAGATCATGACCGACCGTCGAATCGTCGTCGTCGCCGCAGGGCTCTCCAACCCGTCCTCGACGCGGATGCTGGCCGACCGGATGGCGGCGGCCGCCGTCGCTCAGCTCGCGGAGCGAAGCATCACCGCCTCCGTCGAGATCTTCGAGCTGCGCGACTACGCACACCAGATCATCGACAACATGCTGACAGGCTTCGCGCAGAAGGAACTGGAGTCGATGATCGAGAAGGTGGTGGGCGCGGACGCGCTCATCGTGGTGACACCCGTCTTCTCGACGAGCTACTCGGGACTGTTCAAGTCGTGGATCGATGTGCTGGATCCCGACTCGCTCTCCGGCAAGCCGGTGTGGATCGGCGCGAACGCCGGAACGGCGCGTCACTCCCTAGCCATCGACTACGCGGTGCGGCCGCTGTTCGCGTACCTGCACGCCGACACGATCTCCTCCGGAGTCTTCGCCGCCTCCAGCGACTGGGGCGCCAACGCCGATGAGGTCGCACCGCTGTCCAAGCGGGTGGAGAAGGGGGCGCGCGAGCTCGCCGAGGCGATCGCGGCACGCGAACCCGTCACCGACCTCGACCCGTTCGACCCGGCAAACTACCTGGGCGAGGGCAAGAGCTTCGGGCACCTGCTCGGGGGCCTCGCGGGGGAGTGATCCCAGCGCACTCGGTCAGCTTCGATTCGTCAGCGCCCGCTGCGACCAGGAGAATGCCGTCGGCTCCGGCCGGCGGCATTCGCGTTCTCACTCGCCGGAGTCGGTGCGTGCCGTGCGCTCGCGCCGTCGATTCACGAACGTGACGGCGAGATCGGCGAGCGCGCCGAGAGTGAGGGCCACCGCGATCGACACGACCACGGCCAGGATCGGCTCCCCGGGAATGAGTCGTGCCACCAGCGCTCCCACGACGGCCTGATACGCGCCCCACGCCACCGCGGCGACAGCGACGACCGGGAGGTAGCGCAGCGCTCGCACCCGGGTGGCCCCGGCGGCGACATTCACGGCGAGCCGGGCGAACGGAACGAACCGGGCCGTGAAGACGACGGTGGCTGTTCCGGCCTGCAGACGCACGCGTGCCCAGTCCAACGCCGTGCGGACGCGTCGGTGCCTCATCCACCGCCGCTCGGTGCTGCCGACGGAGCGACCCACCCAGAAGCAGCACGCATCGCCGGCGAAGGCGGCGATCGACGCGCACACGATGATCGCCCACAGGGGCGGCGTTCCGCTCACAGCCGAGACGGCGCCGAGGGCGGAGACCGCGATCTCGCCGGGAACAACCACGAGGAACGCATCGGCGAACACGAGCAGGACCATCAGGGACAGCCCCCACGGACCGCCGAGCAGGTCAAGGATCTGCGGCACACCCCACCGTCGCACCCGCCAGCCATCAGGGGGCGACGGGCGGGTGTCCGGTGATCGGAGATCGGATGAACAGCACATGAGGCGGCGCGAAGCTCGTCGGCCAGAGGGGAGCCTGCGCCCGGCAACGGGCGGGTGTCCGGTGATCGCAGATCGAGTGAACAGTACGTGAGATCACGGTGATCCGGCCGCCGACCGAGTGCGGATGCGCCACCCTGGTCGCGTGAGAGTCGCGATTGTCGCAGAGTCCTTCCTCCCGCATATGAATGGCGTGACCCGCTCCGTCATGGAGATCGCCGCACACCTGCACCGCCAGGGGCACCAGGCACTGATCATCGCGCCGACGGCTGCGGGCATTCCCGATGACCTGCATGGCGCTGCCGTAGTGGGCGTAGCCAGCGTTCCCCTGCCGGGCTACACGGATGTTCGCGTGGCAGCGACCGGGGTGGCGAGCATCGGCCGCATCCTCGATCGATTCGCGCCCGACGTCGTGCACCTCGCCTCGCCTTTCGCCCTCGGCTCCCGCGCCGTGGCCGCCGCACGGCAGCGCGGGGTCCCGGTCGTGGCCGCCTATCAGACCGACGTCATCGCCTACGCGGGCCGCTACGGCGTGGGCGTCACGACCGCAGCGGCCGCGCAGCACGTCGCACGACTGCATCGCCGCGCAACGCTCACGCTGGTGCCCTCATCAGCGTCGGAACGCCAGCTGGTGGGGCTCGGGATCGATCGGCTTCGGCGATGGGGGCGCGGCGTGGATACGACGCGATTCTCTCCCCGCCACCGGTCGGACGCGTGGCGCGAGCGCGTCGCTCCCGGTGCGGTGGTCATCGGCTACGTCGGCCGGCTTGCCGCGGAGAAGCAGGTGCACGACCTGGCGGTGCTGGGGGATCTGCCTGGCGCTCGGCTCGTGATCGTCGGCGACGGACCGGAGCGCGCCGCCCTTCAGAAGCGGCTGCCGCACGCGGTCTTCCTCGGCCACCTCGACGGCGCGGATCTCGCCGAGGCCGTGGCCTCGTTTGATGTCTTCGTGCACCCGGGGGAGAGCGAGACCTTCGGGCAGACGCTGCAGGAGGCGCACGCCAGCGGGGTGCCGGTCGTGGCCGTCGGCCGCGGCGGTCCGGTGGATCTGGTTCGCTCCAGCATCGATGGCTGGCTCTATCGTCCGGGCGATCTCGCCGATCTGCGGGCGCGCGTCAGCGACCTCGTGGGCGATGCTCGCAAACGTCGCGCGTTCGGCGCGGCGGGCATGGAGGCCGTCAGCGGGCGCTCGTGGACGGCACTGTGCGATCAGCTGCTCGGATACTTCACCGAGGCGATCGAGCTGGCAGCCGTGGATGGCGCGACGAGAGTGCGCCGCACCGTGCGAGCTGAACCGAGCGAGCCGGCGGCGCCCGTGCGATGGCACCGGGTCGTGGCCCTCGGCGACTCACTCACCGAGGGCCTGTGCGATCCGGATCCCGACGGCGCGCTGCGCGGCTGGGTGGATCGGCTGGCGATGCTCCTCGCCGGGGCGGGCACGATGTCCTATGCCAACCTGGCGGTTCGCTCCCGCCGCGTTGACGACCTGGCCGAACGGCAGCTCGCCCAGGCGCGCCGGCTGCGCCCGGAGCTGGTGACCATCCTGATCGGCTCGAACGATCTGGTGAAGCTGCGCCCCGACATCCCGGCTCTCGCCGCTCGCGTGGAGGAAGCGGTGCTGCGGCTGCGCGCGGACGGAGCGGACGTGCTCCTCGTGACGCCGTTCCTCCCGTCGCGGCCGGAGTCGCGCCCCCTCGCTCGTGCCTTCGCCGGCTTCGCCACCGCGCTCTCTGGCGTCGCCGCACGCACCGGTGCCCTGTTGCTGGACACCGATCTCATTCCCGAGCTGGGACGACGCGAGAACTGGGCCGATGACCTCGTGCACCTGTCGCCGGCCGGGCACCGCCTGCTGGCCTATCGGGCGGCGTCACTGCTGGGCGTCGCGCATGCCGACGAGCTGGCCGGCCTCGATGAGACCTTCCATGCCGCCGCCAATCAGCTGCCGCGGCGGGAGTGGTGGCGCCGACACGCGCTGCCCTGGCTGTGGCGTCGCGCGCGGGGACGATCCGCGGGGGACGGGCTGGGGCCCAAGCATGACGGCTATGTCCTCATCGGCGCCCACGGGACGAGTTCTCGTCGCCGTCAGGGTGCCTGAAACCCAAGGTGCCTGAGATAGAAGGGGCGTGAGACAGGAGGACGTCGTCCGGAGTGATCCGAACGACGTCCTCCTGTCGGACGACTGAGTGAACTCAGCCGCCGGACTTGCGACGGAACTCGCGCTTGTGGCCAGCAGCACCGTGGGTCTGGCCCACGGAACCCCTGCCGTCCAGGTGCGACTCGCCCGTGCGGCTGTGCGCGTTCTTCTTCTCGAGGGCCTCGCGGAACTTCCGCTTCAGGTCATCCTCGGGTGCATTCTGCTCGGACATGGCGTCAGTCTATGGCGCAGAGCGTGCAATGTGTAGGAGCGCGGTGGCGGTTCGCGGCCGGGACTGACGAATGTCGGAGGCCCAGAGCATGATGGGACCTGCGCTGGTGACGACGCCGGCAAGGAGGAAGAGATGGACATCAAGATCGAGGTCATTTTCGTTCCGGTCACCGATGTGGATCGCGCGAAGGAGTTCTACGTCGACAAGCTCGGTTTCAATCCGGACCACGACCAGCGTGTGAGCGAGGACCTGCGTTTCGTGCAGCTCACCCCACCCGGATCCGCGTGCTCCATCGCCATCGGCACAGGACTCGGGCACACGATCGCCCCGGGCAGCCTGGACGCGATCATGGCGGTCATCCCCGACGCCGATGCATTCCTCGCCGAGATGCGGGAGAAGGGCGTGGAGGCGGACGGTGTCGATGAGCAGGCGTGGGGCCGCTTCGTCACGGTGAAAGACCCGGACGGCAACACCTGGACCTTCCAGCAGCTGCCCTCCTGGTCCTGACCGAATCCGGCACCGGAGTCTCTTCGATGAGAGCGGGACCCGACGTCCGTGTCCCGCTCTCACCGACAGCCTGAGGGGCGCGGGGCTCGTCGCCGCACCCGGCACGCCCGGCGCACATGGTGCATTCGGGCGCGCCTGATAGGATCGCGTCGGTGGCACCCATGCGCCACCGGACAACTGAACACAGACTGGAGCAGGCTCGGCAGGAAGCTGGTCCCCTGAAGTGGATTCCCCGCGGTGAACACGGGTGATCTTCTCCTGGTGGCCAGCGCAGGTGAGCGAGAACTTCCCGCGCGCCCATATCTGCCTGCTCTGCTCCTTCGAGGAAACTCGCCCGTCACACGGATGGACGAGTCAAAACAAAGAAGGAGAGACCTCTTGGAAGGTCCTGAAATCACCGCAGCCGAGGCCGTTCTCGACAACGGACGCTTCGGCAAGCGCACGATCCGCTTCGAGACGGGTCGTCTGGCGCAGCAGGCACAGGGTGCCGTTGCCGCGTACCTCGACGACGAGACCATGCTTCTGTCGGCCACCAGCGCGAGCAAGCAGCCGCGCGACGGCTTCGACTTCTTCCCGCTGACCGTGGATGTCGAGGAGCGTTCATACGCTGCCGGCAAGATCCCCGGTTCGTTCTTCCGCCGCGAGGGCCGTCCCTCCACCGAGGCGATCCTGGTGTGCCGTCTGATCGACCGCCCGCTGCGTCCGTCGTTCGTCGACGGCCTCCGCAACGAGGTCCAGATCGTCGTCACCGTGCTGTCGATCGCTCCGGGCGAGTACTACGACGCGCTCGCGATCAACGCCGCTTCGGCGTCGACGCAGATCTCCGGTCTGCCCTTCTCCGGCCCGATCGCCGGTGTGCGCCTCGCGCTCATCCCCGGCTACGGCCAGCACGAAGACCAGTGGGTCGCGTTCCCCAACGTCGAGCAGGTCGCTCAGGCCGTCTTCGACCTCATGGTCGCCGGCCGCGTCGTCAAGAACGCCGACGGCTCCGAGGACGTCGCCATCATGATGGTGGAGGCCGAGGCTACCGAGGACAGCTGGAACCACATCCGCGGCGGTGCCGTGAAGCCCAGCGAGGAGATCGTCGCCGGCGGCCTGGAGGCGGCGAAGCCGTTCATCAAGCAGCTCGTCGAGGCGCAGGCCGAGATGGCTCAGCACTCGTCGAAGGAGCCGGGCGTGTACCCGGTCTTCCTGCCGTACGCGCAGGAGACCTACGACTTCGTGTCCAACAGCGCATACGCGGACCTGGAGAAGGTCTACGTCATCGCTGACAAGCAGGAGCGCCAGAGCGCCGATGACGAGGTCAAGGACCGCGTCAAGGCCGAGGTCGCTGCCGCTGTCGAGGCCGGCACGCTGCCCGCGTCGGCGCTCGGTGAGGTCTCTGCCGCCTACAAGTCGGTCACCAAGGCCATCGTCCGCGGTCGCATCCTCAGCGAGGGCGTGCGCATGGACGGTCGTGGCCTGGCGGACATCCGTCCGCTGGACGCCGAGGTGCAGGTCATCCCGCGCGTGCACGGCTCCGCCATCTTCCAGCGCGGCGAGACCCAGATCCTGGGTGTCACCACGCTGAACATGCTGAAGATGGAGCAGCAGATCGACTCGCTGTCGCCCACGACCAGCAAGCGCTACCTGCACCACTACAACTTCCCGCCCTACTCGACCGGTGAGACCGGCCGTGTCGGCAGCCCGAAGCGTCGCGAGATCGGTCACGGCTTCCTGGCCGAGCGGGCGCTCGTTCCCGTGCTGCCCAGCCGCGAGGAGTTCCCGTACGCCATCCGCCAGGTGTCCGAGGCGCTGAGCTCCAACGGCTCGACGTCGATGGGTTCTGTCTGTGCGTCCACCCTGTCGCTGCTGAACGCTGGTGTGCCGCTGCGCGCCGCTGTCGCCGGCATCGCCATGGGCCTCGTGTCCGACACCGTCAACGGAGAGACCCGTTACGCTGCCCTCACCGACATCCTCGGTGCCGAGGACGCGCTGGGCGACATGGACTTCAAGGTCGCCGGTACCAGTGAGTTCATCACGGCCATCCAGCTCGACACCAAGCTCGACGGCATCCCGTCGTCGGTGCTGTCGGCCGCGCTGCAGCAGGCTCATGACGCCCGCACCACGATCCTCGGCGTGCTCAACGCCGCGATCGACGGTCCGGACGAGATGGCGCCCACCGCTCCGCGCGTGATCTCGGTGCAGATCCCGGTCGACAAGATCGGCGAGCTGATCGGCCCGAAGGGCAAGACGATCAACGCCATCCAGGATGAGACCGGCGCTCAGATCTCCATCGAGGAAGACGGCACCGTCTACATCGGCGCCGTCGACGGTCCGTCCGCCGAGGCCGCCCGTGCGCAGGTCAACGCGATCGCCAACCCCACCAACCCGGAGGTCGGCGAGCAGTTCCTCGGAACCGTCGTGAACCTGCGCGATGGCCTGGGCGCGTTCGTCTCCCTGCTGCCCGGCAAGGATGGTCTGCTTCACATCAGCGAGGTCCGCAAGCTCAACGGCAACAAGCGTGTCGAGGAGCTCGGCTCGGTGCTGTCGGTGGGTCAGAAGATCCTGGTGCGCATCACGAAGATCGACGACCGCGGCAAGCTGTCGCTGGAGCCGGTCCTCGAAGAGGCTGCCGAGTCGGCTGAGGCTCCGGCCGAGGCCTGATCGGTTCGATCGACGGCCCGTCCCGCGCTGCGGGGCGGGCCGTCGGCGTTCGCTGGACCGTTACGGAAATGTCATCGGGAAGGCTCAGAATGCCTCGGCGCGCGCGGCGGAAGCCCGTACTCTAGCAACAACACGGCCCCGCGTGCGTGCGGGCCGCCCCTCTGGGAGGGGAACGGGGAACGCTTTCGGATCCTCGAGAACGGGGGAACGATGGACGCGTCAGCGGTAGGCGCCGTGCCGCAGGCCTCCGTTGCCGGTGCGGCCCACCCCTCACACCTGATCGACGTTCAGGCTCCGGGTGTCGGCACCGCTGTGCGCGTGCCCCTGGGGGAGTCGGGTCTCACCGTCTTCCCGCTCATGCTCGGCGGTGCCGAGTTCGGCTGGACCATCGATCGCGAACATGCCTTCGAGGTGCTCGACCGCTATCGCGCCCTCGGCGGTAATGCGCTGCACACCGCGGATGGATTCGCGAGCGGTCGCAGCGAGTACATCATCGGTCAGTGGCTGGCCGCTCGTTCCTGCCGTGACGAGATGGCGGTCACGGTGCGGATCGGCTCGCATCCCGACAACCCCGGTCTCGGCTCGGTCAACCTGGTGCGCGCCGTCGAGGCTTCGCTCACGCGCCTCGGTGTGGACCACCTCGACCTCATGTACCTCGACGGCACGGACTCCCGCGCGAACCTCGAGGACGTCCTGGCGACGTCCGAATGGCTCGTGGAGACCGGCAAGGTGCGCTCGATCGGGGCATACGCGTTCTCGCCCGAGCGCCTGGTCGAAGCGCGGATCCTCGTCTCGGCCGGCTACCCGCGCATTCACGTGCTCGACGTCGCCTACAACGCGCTGCGCCGCGGCGACTATGAGGGCGACATCCGCCTGATCGTGGGTGCGCAGGGACTCGCCGTCACGCCGTCTCACGCCCTTGAGCACGGATTCCTCTCCGGCGTGCACCGTTCCCGCTCGCGGCTGCAGGGCACGCGCGGGATGCAGTTGCTGAACAACCTGAATCGCCGCGGAACGAAGCTGCTTCGTGTCCTCGATGCGATCGGCGCCGAGCTGGGTGTCGCCGATGCGGCCGTGGCCCTCGCCTGGCTGCGCGCGCAACGTGGCATCGTCGCGCCGATCGTGAACGCGTACGCGCCCGCGCACGTCGACGAGCTCGTCCAGAGTGTCGGCGTGTCGCTGGGACGTGGACATCTCGCCGACATCGCCCGCGCCATCGCCTGAGTTCCCAGGCACGGAGCCGGAGAGTCGGCCTGCGTGTGCTGCACATGTGCACACCTGTGCGCAAGGCCCCACCCCGCGCGAGAGGCATCGGTTAGGCTGGAGGAGAACCTGCCTGACAACGAAGCGAGCTCTGACTGTGACCCACTGGATCTACATGGTGCGGCACGGCGAACAGCAAGACGCGGAGTACGGCCTCGATGACGGTCCGCTCTCGGCGCGTGGTCGTCGCCAGGCCGAATTGATCGCCGCGCGCTTGTCGGGTGTTCCCTTCGATGCCGTCTCGCACTCGCCGCTGGTTCGGGCCGCCGAGACCGCGCGCGTGATCGCCGATCGGATGCCCGCGATCGATCCGCAGCCGAACGCGCTGCTGTTCGACTGCGTCCCCACCGGGATGACGGAGGACACTCCTGCTTCCTACGAGTCCTTCTTCGGCTCGATCACGGAGGCCGAGACCGAGGCGGGGCACGCGCAGATGGCCGACGCCGTGGGGGAGTTCCTGGTGCGCAAGCCCGGTGATGTCCACGAGCTGCTGATCACCCACAACTTCGTGATCGCCTGGTTCGTCCGCGAGGTACTGGGAGCGCCGGAGTGGCGATGGATGACCCTCAATCAGGCCAACTGCGGCCTCACGGTGCTCGCCCAGAAGCCCGGACGACCCTGGACTCTGGTCTCGCACAACGACCTGTCGCACCTGCCGTTCGAGCTGCGGACCGGGCTCCCGGAGAACGCTCTGGTCTGAGCCGACGGTCTGCCGGCAGGCCGACGTCGGAGAATGCCGCGGCGGCCGGTGGCACAGGGCCAGCCACCTAGGATTGAATTATGGCCACGCGCGTCGCCCTGGTGGGGGCATCCGGAAAGCTCGGCACGGTGATCGGCGCAGTTCTTGCCGATCTTCCCGACTTCGATATCGTCCACGCTCTCGGATCGAAAGGCGATCTGAGCCTCATCGCTGACGTCGATCTCGTGGTCGATGCCACCACGCCTGAGGTGAGTGCGGACGTGGTGCGGCGCGCTGCCGACGTCGGCGTCAACGTCCTGGTGGCAACGTCCGGATGGTCCGAGTCGCGGCTGACGGAGATCCGTGCGCGGGTGGAGGCATCAGGGATCGGCGTGGTCGTCATCCCGAACTTCTCGCTCGGCTCGGTGCTCGGCACCGCCATCGCGACCGTTGCCGGACGCTTTTTCGACTCCATCGAGATCATCGAGTCGCATCGCGATACCAAGATCGACTCGCCGAGCGGAACGGCCGTGCGCACAGCCGAGCTGATCCAAGCCGCCCGGACGTTGCCGGTGGACGCTCCGCACGTGGACCAGCAGGCCCGCGGCGAGCAGATCGCCGGCATCCCGGTTCACTCGCTGCGGCGTCCGGGCGTGATCGCGCGTCAGGACGTCGTCCTGTCCGGCCCGGGTGAGAGCCTGACGATCACGCACGACACCGTGGATTCGGCGGCGGCATACGCTCCCGGCATCCGCATCGCCGCCCGAGCCGCGGTGTCTGCACGCGGCATCATCGTGGGTCTGGACTCATTTATCGACCTTGGGATCTCCGCTCCGGTGCTCGCGGAGGGTTCCGAATGAGCGCACGCATCGGTGTGATCGTCATGACGATCGCCCTGGTGCTGTACTTCATCCTGGCGGGACAACGTGCCTGGCTGTGGATGATGTCGGGTGAGCCGATCGCCGTGGCGATGGGCGTCGCGATGCTGTTCTTCCCCGTGCTGGCGGCATGGGGCATCGGTCGTGAGCTGATGTTCGGCGTCAGCGCCCAGCGCCTGGGGCGGCGACTCGAGGCGGAAGGTGCCCTGCCGGAGGAAGACGTCGCGACCTACGTCTCGGGGCGAGTGCGCCGCGATGAGGGCGACGCTCTGTTCCCGAAGTATCGCGACGCGGTGGAAGCCGCCCCCGACGACTGGCGCGCGTGGTACCGCATGGGGCTAGTCTACGATGCCGCCGGTGACCGGCGCCGAGCCCGCGAGGCGGTGCGGCAGTCCATCACCCTGGAGCGTCGCCAACGACGCGAGCGCCCGACAGGCTAGACACAGACTGTCGCGCTGGTGTGCCGGCCAGCGGTGGGGCTCTTCTTGCGCGATCCGATCAGCCTCGCGCGGACCGGGTGATCGCGTCGATGATGCGCTCGCGTCCATACCGGTAGGCGGCTTCCAGATCGCCTCCCAGCGCGAACCCGTCGGCACGCGCGCGGCTGATGAAGCCGAACAGCCACGACGTCACCGTCCGAGCGGCGTGCAGCGCATCCTCGTCCCCGGCCAGCTCCGCACATGCACTGAGCAGGGGAGCAGCGGTGGACGCGGTAGCCGGGTGAGGTGTGCGATGCGCTTCCGTGGGGTCGGAGATCGGGCGGAAGATCAGGTCGTAGGTGTGCGGGCGTTCATCGGCGAACGCTCGGGTGGCATCAGCGAACCCCGCGATCCGCTGCCGAGCGTCCGTCTCCTGGACGGCGAGGAGCGCCGCGCTCAACTCGCTGAAGGCCTGCGAACGCACGAGGGCGATGAGCCCATCGCGATCGCGCACGTGCTTGTACAGCGACGGGGCGCGTACCCCGAGCCGGGTGGCTACAGCGGCCATGGTGAGCGACGCCAGGCCGCCCTCTTCCAGCTGAGCGCTGGCGGCGGCGATCAGCTCGTCGCTGCGGACCTTCGTGGGTGCGGGCATCAGTCCTCCGCGACCAGTATAGCTATTGACAGTAGCCATGAAAGCTACGTATCGTAGCGTTCATGGAGATCGCACCCGGACTGCACCGCGTCGGTGACGACGTCATCGCCGCCTACCTTATGGTCGACGACGCGGGGGTGACCGTCGTCGACGCGGGTCTGCCCGGCTATCGCCGGGAGCTTCGCCGTGAACTCGCGGCGATCGGACGCACGGAACACGACATCCGAGCGATTCTGCTCACCCACGCGGATGCCGACCATGTGGGCTTTGCCGAGGCCGTTCGTGCAGACAGCGGCGCGCGCGTGTATTCCTCCGCGGCCGACGTGGAGCGCGCGACCGGAAGGGAGCGGGCACCGAAGACGCGGATGCCACGAGCGAAGCTCGCACCGACGCTTCGATTCATCTGGACCGGCCTCACCCACGCGGGGCGTTCTCGGCCGATCGCCGAGGTGACGGCGGTCGCTGACGGCGAAACGCTCGCGGTCCCCGGCCGTCCACGGGCCGTCGCGGTCCCGGGGCACACGCCCGGAAGCATCTGCTGGGTCAGCGAGGATCTCGACGCCGTGTTCGTCGGAGATGCACTCACCACTCGTCACGTGCTGACCGGGCACAGGGGCCCGCAGGACGCACCGTTCTCCGAGGACGAGTCGCTGGCTCGGCAGTCGCTTGACCGCCTGCGTGGGCTGGCGGTTCGTCACGTCCTTCCCGGGCACGGTCCCGTGTGGTCCGGCGGAGTGCCGAGCCTCCTGGCGGAGATTCAGGCATCGCGGCGCGCACCGACGGGCGGGGCATGAGCCTCAGGCTCTCTGAGGTGGCGGCGCATCCGTCACGGGGCCAGTCGCGACGCCTACCTGTCGGGTGACGCGAGCGCGTCCCGGACCGCGGACTCTGCGGTCCGGTGTCGCCACTCGAACCCACTGTCCGTGAGAACTGCGGGGGCGATATCGGAGTCGACCAGCAGGAGGTCCTCTGCCGCAGCTCCGAGGGCGAGACGCAGTGCGAACGCAGGCATCGGGATGAAGTACGGACGATTCAGCTCGCGGGCGATGGCGAACCCGATGTCGTTCTCTGACGCTCGCTCGGGACCCACCACGTTCACAGGACCGGTGAGATCGTGCTCGATGATGTGGCACAGCGCCGCGACCGTGTCATCCAGCGATGCCCACGGCCAGCTCTGACGTCCGGAGCCGAGCGGGCCGGCCACGCCGAGACGCGCCAGGATCATGAGCGGCTTCAGCACTCCATCCGGATGGATCACGGGGGAGAGCCGAACGTGTGCCACGCGCTGGCCCGCGTGATCCGCTGCCGCTTCCCACTCCGCGCAGAGATCGGCGAGGAAGCCGACGCCTCGCGCCTGGTCCTCATCGATGCGCCGCCCGGGCCGACTTCCGTAGAAGCCCGAAGCCGAGGCCGCCACGAACAGTGGGGGATCGTCGAGCCTGCGCAGCGCGTCCGCCAGCGTGCGTGTCGGGGTGACGCGCGACCACAGCAGCTCGGAGCGGTAGCGGCTTGTCCACGGCAATCGACCGATGGAGGCGCCATTGAGGCCCACCACGGCACGGGCACCGTCGAGTACGGCCGGATCCAGCGGTCCGGCGGGATCCCAGCGGACTTCATCGTTCGCTGCAGGTTCGCGACGCACCAGCTGTGTCACCACGGATCCTGACCCCCGCAGCGATGCGATGAGGGCGCGCCCGATCAGACCGGACGCGCCCGCGACGACGACCCGGTCTCCCGGGCCCAGCGGCTGATCAGCCAAGCGTGGCTTCCAGGGTGATGTCGATACCCGACAGTGCCTGCGAGACCGGGCAACCGGCCTTCGCCTCTGCCGCCAGGCGCTGGAAGTCGGCCTCGGAGAGTCCGGGAACCGACGCGTTGAGGTTCAGGTGGCTGCCGGTGATGCCGGTGCCGGGCTGGAACGTGACGGACGCCGTCACATTGAGCTTCTCCGGCGGGGTTCCGTTGCCGGACAGCGCGTGCGAGAGCGCCATCGCAAAGCACGATGCGTGTGCGGCGGCGATCAGCTCCTCCGGCGTGGTGGTGCTGCTGGAACCCTCGCTGCGAGCCTTCCAGTTCACATCGAAGCTGCCGATGCGCGAGCTGTCGAAGGTGACGGTTCCCGCCCCCTCCGTGAGGGATCCGCTCCAGACAGTGGTCGCTTCGCTCGTGACAGACATGGTGTCTCCTCCCGGTGGGTGTTTCGAACGCCAGCCTAGTGTCCGTGCGCCTGCGATGCGACGGTCAGGCCGTACGGGGCTGACGCAGGCGCGCCAGTGCGAGATACAGCATGCAGCCGAGGCAGACGCCGAACACGGAGTTCAGGAACGCGGCGGCGAAGGCGGCAGCGGCCGCGATCGGAAGCGCCCACGCAACACCCGCCAGATGCAGCAGGAGTCCCACCGTCACCACGAACAGCCCGACACCCTGCGCGAACCGCGGCGGACGCGGATCCTCGAGGTCGGTGGGCGGGGCGAGGCGCGGCGCGACGACGCTGCGAAACAGCCGACCCCACGGCGCGGTCGCGGGCGACACCACGCCCCAGAGGAAGAGCGCGGCGATCACGATCAGAAGCAGACTGCCCGGGTCGAGGAGGCGGGTGAGGACTGACACCTCTGTGATCGCCCAGCCGCCCGGCGAGAACGTGGCTCCGGCGAGCGGCTGCACCGCGTACCATCCGGCGCCGCCGCGCTGCGTCGAGATCCCGAGGAGCGCGAGCACCACGGCGACGGCCAGCAGCACCGCGGTGATCGAGGCGGCGAAGCGCGGACCCCGTGGATCGATGGGCCGCGGAGCGGGGGTTGATGCGGACATGGGCTCTCGTTTCTTCGGGCGAGGCTAGGGCAAGGGAGCGGACGCGGCGCGGGAGCTCCGATCAGGCGGGCAGGGTGACGGACGCGGGAGCCGCATCCAGCAGGCGCGAGAGTTCCCTCACGTAGGAGGATCGTGGAGCGGCACCGGTGAGACGCGATACCGGAACACCATCCCGGTCCAGCAGCAGCACGGTCGGCGTCTGCAGGATGTGCAGCTGTGCCGCGACGTCGGGGCGGTCGGTGATGTCGACCTCCACGTGCGCAACACCCACGCCATTCTCGGCGAGCGCACGCAGCGTCCTCGCGACGCCGGGGCACGATCCGCAGAACTGCGTGCTGAACTGCACGAGGGTCGCCGCATCGCCGCGTACGTCGGCGGGAACGATCTCTTCCGCGATCGCATCCGCGCGCGCAGCTCGGGGCCCCGCAGCGCGAGCGCGACCCCAGAGACCGATCGCCGTGACGACGGCCACCAGAGCGACCAGGATGAGGATCGCGATGAGCGGAGACATGATTCCACGGTAGGCGCGCGCGGGGCGCCACAGGCCGTCCGCGCAATCCGCGGTCACAAAACGGCGGGAGCGCGTGAGGCGGTGGACGCAGTGACGTCGCGAGGAACACGAACTCACCGCGTTGAATCTCGAGAGTCGACGACACAGTGACGTCGCGAGGCGGATTCGGCGGTGGTGCGGGTTGAGCGCTGGGTCACGATCGCTGCACGGCTGTTGAGGCGTTCCGAGAGTTTTCGGGTGTCGATGGCACGATGGGGGGATGGCGAACCCGCACCGATCCTCCCGCGTGATCGCCGCCGCGGTTGCGGGGGCTGTCCTGCTCACTGTCACGGCGTGCACCGCGACCGACACCACCACGCAGGCAACACCGACCAGCTCGGTAAGGGACACGCCCAGCCCGACCCCGGAACCGCAGCCCACCAGGCTCCTGTCGCCCACTCTGGCTGCCTACCAGCCGCCGGTGGCGTTCGCCGAGACCGGGTCCGTCCTGCTCCTGCCGAGCGGCTTCACCCCCAACACCCGTGGCACCATCGTCGATGCGCCGCTGGCGCTGGCGGGCACGGATCTCTTCGTCACCGGCGCTGCCGCGACGCGAATCGATGTGGAGTCCGGCCGCGCGCTCTGGCAGGACGACCTGTCCGACCTCCGCGGAGAATCGTCTGCGACGCCGACGAAGCCGATCATCACGGCTGACGGCACGACGGCCTGGGTCGCGATGGCGACAACCTCCGTGTCGGCGGCTCAGGAGACCGAGGGGAACGAGGCGCACGCTGTCCCCGTGGCGGCTCCGAGCGGCGAAGCGACCCCCGCGCTCACCGATCCGACTCCGGAGCCGACCGCCACGTCCGTCGCCGATGATGCCGGCGTCGTCCTCATCGGATACAACGCTGTGACGGGTGAGCGGCGAACAGTTGCTACCGCGCTCCCGACGGCGTCAGCCGCATCGGTTCTCGATCAGCGCGTGACCCTGGATCAGCTCTCGGACGGCTCGCTGCTGATCGGGCTGACGCCGCGGGGTGGCGGCGTGGACTGGACCTGGTCGGTCGACGAGGATGGTGTGACGCGATGGTCGGCGGATGGGAAGTTCGCGGGTGAGGCTGGCGATGTCATCCTCATGCGACTCTCCGGTCTGGCGGGTGAGCCGTATCCCCAGGTGGGCGGTCTAGATCGCGCCACCGGCAAGATCCTGTGGAATCGCGTGGGCGAAGAGGAGGCGGCTACCGATGCCTGGGCGTTCCCGGTGGCGGGCGAGACCGCGCTGACCACCGTTTCGTACACGACGACCCGCGCCACGACGCGGATGATCGACCCGCGCACCGGCGAAGACCTCGGCGGAGCGGCGAGCACGGTGGAGCACCCCCTCACCCAGGGCGGGCGCCTGTATGACGCGCAGTCCGGATTCCGCTCCCTCGACCCGGAGACCCTGAGCACCGAATGGACGCGCCGTACCTCCGGCTACGGGTCGCTTCGCGGCGTGGTCCTCGCGCAGGGGCTCGTATACGGAGTCGACTCTGCAGACGAAGGCGTGATCCTGGACCCGGAATCCGGCGATCGCATCGCCGACGAGCTCGCCTGGGAGTGGTTGGCGGTCAACGAATACGGCGCGGTTGTCGTGAACACCGCCGGAACTCTCACAGCGGCCGACGACACGTACTGGTTCCATCCGGCGGTGGCACCTCCGCTGCAGTGACGGTGCCGATCGCGCGGGTCCTGCGGGCGGTGCGGACCGGGTCGGGGATGTCAGCGACCGAAGCTGAACTCCACCATGAGATCCTGCGCGAGATCCTCCAGGGCCGTGCGCAGCGCCCTCTCATCGCCGTCGATGCGCACCGTCGCGTTCGCGGTGAAGAGCAGGCCCCCGGCCATCGGGGCTTCGGTGACACCGGTGGTCAACGTTTCGATGCTTCCGCCACTGCGGTGGATCGCGTCCGTCACCTGATGCACGATGCCGGGGTGATCATCGCCGACGAGCTCGATCTGCAGCCGCTCACCGGCGAGAGCCGCATCGTCGCGGCCGGGCTGTGCGGTGATCTCAAACAGCCCGGAGAGCGGCTCCAGCGCACGGGTGAGGTCCTCGACGCGCGAAGGATCGACCTCCACCAACACGATCCCGGCGAATTTCCCCGCCAGCTCACTCATCCGCGACGTCGTCCAGTTGCCGTCGTGTGCCGCAATCACCTCCGACAGGGAGCTGACCAGACCGGAGCGATCGTCGCCGATGACCGTGAGCACGAGAGTCGTCATGTCGGCGATCATACGTGCCGTGTCCGCCGGGCGGGAGAGCGGCGCGAGCGCGGGAAGTCGGCGAGCCCCGAAATCGGGTGCATGATCGTCATGGCGGCGAGTATCCTCAGCTGCGCCTGACCAGACCACGCGGGGAGAGACCGATGAGCAAGATCGCGGTGATCACGGGAGCCAGCTCCGGACTCGGTGCCGAGTATGCCCGCCAGCTCTCCGCTGCGGGAGGTGACCTGGTGCTCGTCGCTCGCGACAAGGAGGCGCTCGGGGCACTCGCCGATGAACTGCGCGCTCGCGGCAGCGACGTCGAGATCATCGTGGCGGACCTCCTCAAACCCCGTCATCGTGCCCGCGTCGAGGAGCGGCTGCGCGACCGCTCCCGCCCGGTGGACATCCTCATTAACAACGCGGGCTTCGGTCTGCCGCTGTCCTTCGCCGATGTGGAGATTGATCGCGAGGTCGATCACCTGCGCCTCCACGTCGAAGTCTCCATGCGCCTCATGCACGCGGTGCTGCCCGTGATGCGTGAGCGCGGAGGACGCATCCTCAACGTGGCATCTGTGGCGGCCTTCATTCCTCGCTCGACCTACGGAGCCGCCAAGGCCTGGCTGCTGAGCTTCAGCCGCTGGGCGAACGGGTACTACCCGGGTGTCACGGTGACCGCGGTGTGCCCCGGCTACACCCGCACCAACTTCCACGAGCGGCTGGGGCTTCCGCCCGGCGAGGAGGGAGTCGCCGGCTGGATGTGGCTCACTGCGCAGCGCGTGGTGCGTGAGTCGCTGCACGATCTGGCACGAGGGCGCTCGGTCTCCGTGCCGTCGCGACGATATCGCGCGCTGACGGCGCTGACGACGGTGGTTCCCGACTCGCTCCTGGCGCGCATCGGGTCCCGAGGACGCTGAGCGGCGCTCGGACCGAAACAGGTGCCGGCCCCGATCTGGGAGGATAGGGGTGTGGCTGCTGTGAACCCTCCGCGCGGAATGCGCGATTTCCTCCCCTCCGAGAAGACTCGTCGCGAGCGCGTGCTCGCCGTGATCCGCGACCGCTATCGCGCGCACGGTTTCGATGAGATCGAGACTCCCGTGATGGAGGACCACGCGCGCCTGCACGCGGGCATCGGCGGCGACAACGAGAAGCTCGCGTTTAACATCCTCAAGCGCGGTCTGGACGCGGATGGGATCCGCGATGCCGCAGAGGACCCGGCTTCGCTCAGCGACCTCGGTCTGCGGTACGACCTCACGGTCCCGCTCGCGCGGTTCTATGCAACGCACCGCGCGGAACTGCCCACGGTGTTCCGCTCCCTGCAGATGGCACCGGTGTGGCGTGCCGAGCGTCCGCAGAAAGGCCGTTACCGACAGTTCGTGCAGAGCGACATCGACGTGATCGGCGACGCGACCTTCCGCGCCGAGTCAGAGCTCATCACCGCGACACTGGACGCGATCGATGCGCTCGGCCTGCCCGGGGTGTCCGTGCGGATCAACGATCGCCGCATTCTGGACAGCCTGCTCGATCACTTCGGTTTCGCCGCCGAGGAGCGTCCTGGCGTGCTCATCACCATCGACAAGCTCGACAAGGTCGGGCCTGCGGGTGTGGCCACGGAGCTGCGCGAGCGGGGCGTGACGCCTACGGCCGTGGACGGCTTCGAGGCGTACCTCGCCGCCCTTGCTCCGGCGACGGAGTTCACGGCTGAGGCGATCCGCGCGGTGCTTCCGGACGGCGTCGGAGCCGGGGGCGTGGACAACCTGCTGGCCATCGCCGAGGCCGTGCGTGCCGGGCGAGACAGCGTGCCGTTCGAATTCGATCCGTTCCTCGTGCGCGGCATGGGGTACTACACCGGCACGATCTTCGAGCTCGCGCACCCGAGCGTGGGGTACTCGCTCGGCGGCGGCGGCCGCTACGACGGGATGATCGGCCGCTTCCTCGGCCAGGACGTTCCCGCCGTCGGCTTCTCCATCGGCTTCGAGCGCATCGTCGACCTCCTCGAGCAGGACGCCGCGGATGCGGCGCCGTCGGTGGTGCTGGTGCATGACAGGGATGTTCCGGTCGCACAGCTCGTCGCTCTGAAGACCGCCCTCGTGGGCGAGGGCACGCGCGTGCGTCTGGAGCAGCGCACCAAGAACCTCAAGGCGCTCCTGGAGCGCGCCGCGGCTGATGGGTACACCTCCTTCGCGACGGTGTCCGTGGACGTCGGTCGCGACGGCCTGGAGATCAAGCCGCTCGGCTGAGCTGACGAGCCATCGACTCGCCGGTTGCCCGGGTGTCAGGCGCGGGAGTCGGAGACGCGCCGCTTCTCTCGGATGTAGACCTCGCGCCGCACGCGCGCGACGACGTCTCCGGACCGGTCCGTGATCTCCGTGTCGAACCACTCGAGGACTTTCGCGCCGCCCTCGGCGCGACGGCGGATGTCGTCGGCGCGCTCACGGGGCACCTCGAACCGCGCGGTGAGGACGCCGTGCCCCGGCTTCACGAACTCGATCTCGCCGCGCGTGTCCCACACCACGTAGTCCCGACCCAGCTGATGCATGACCAGCATGAAGAAATACGGATCGGTCATCGCCGACATCGACCCACCGAACGCCGTCTTCACGTAGTTGCGGGTCAGCAGGTTGACATGCAGCTCGACGACGGCAACGGTCCAATCCGCACTGAAGCTGCGGACGCGGATGCCGCTGCACAGGTTCGGAAGCCAGAGACTCATGCCCCAGGCGAGGCGACGGGGAGTGATGCGCACCACGCGAGTGTGAATGAGGCGGCCCCATGATGCCAATCGATTGGAGAAAGTCACCAATTGCGGCCTGCTCTGGAGCATCTAATTCTAATAGAACTAGAATAAAAGCATGTTGGTGACCATTGATCCGGGGAGCGAGGAGCCGCTGTTCGAGCAGCTCGCGGCGGGCATCCGACGAGAGGCCGCCACGGGCGCCGTGCAGCCGGGGGAGCGTCTCCCGACGGCGCGGGAGCTGGCCGCCTCGCTCGGCATGAATCTGCACACCGTGCTCCGCGCCTACCAGGACCTCCGCGAGGAGGGACTGATCGATATGCGGCGCGGACGTGGCGCGGTCGTGACCGACGCGGCAGCGCACTGGCAGTCCCTCGGCCGCGAGATCGACGACCTCGTCGAGCGCGCTCGCGCTCTCGGGATATCCGCCGACACTCTCAGCTCGCTTGTGAAGGAGGCCTTCCGATGACCGACCGACAGCCCGATGAGAACGGTGTGGATTCCGGGACTCCAGACAGCGCCGCGCTCGAAGCAGCGCAGCGACGCTATGTGATCGTGGGTGTGGTGCTGCCGATCGCGATCTCGCTCGTGAGCGGCATTCTCATGCTGCAGTGGGTCGGTCGCCTCCCGGATCCGGCGGCGACGCACTGGGGCTTCTCCGGCCAGCCCGACGGATCCGGGCCGGGCTGGGTGCTTCCCGTGTTCGCCATGGCCTTCCCCATCGCGTTCGCCCTGCTGCTGTGGCTCGTGGTTGCGATGTCCGCCCAGCGTGGAGGATGGAACGGCAACTCGCGAGGGTCCGCGGCAATGTCCCTCGGGCTCGCCGTACTGCTGTCGACGGTGGCGCTGCGATCCACCGGAGTGCAGGTGGATGTCTCGGAGTGGCGCGATGCCGTGCTCACGCCGTGGGATGTGCCTGCCGCCATCGGTGCCGGCATCGTCGCCGGCCTCGTGGGGTGGTTCCTGCAGCCCGGTCTCGTACTCCGCACCGGGACCGACACCCCGGCGACGGCCATGGCCCTGCCGGAGAACAGCCGCACCCTCTGGACCCAGCGGGCGCGGGTGTCGCGCCCGACCGCGATTGTGCTGATCGTCCTGCTCGGGGTCACGTTGGCCCTGTCCGTTGTGATCGCCGCAGCGGGCTCTGCCGTGGCGTGGGTGGCGCTGGGTGTGATGGTGCTGGCCGCCGCGTTCGTTGCTATCGCGACGGATTTCCGCGTCCGCGTCGACGGCTCCGGACTCACCGTGCGGGCGCTGGCCGGCTGGCCGCGGGTGCATATTCCCCTGGCGGACGTCTCCTCCGTCGAGGTGACGGAGATCAATCCGCTGTCAGACTTCGGCGGCTGGGGCCTGCGTTACGGCCCGGGCGGCCGCTTCGGCGTGGTGGTCCGCCGTGGCGGGGCGATCGCCGTCACCCGCACCGACGGGCGCGAGTTCGTGGTGACCGTGCCGGACGCCGAACGCGGCGCGGCTGTGCTCGCGGCGCTCGCCGCGCGAGAGCGCGATTGACCGAAGAGAAACGAGGAGAGCATGACCGACAACAATCAACTGCCCGCTTCGGGACAGCCCACGATCTTTCCCAGCCGCGTGCCCTGGCGCGCGGTCATCGTCTTCGTCATCGTCGCGTGCGGGCTCGCCTGGGCGGTCACGCTGCCGCTGTGGCTGAACGGCGGACTCGCGAATCCGATCGCGGGACTGCTGCTGCCCGTGATGATGTTCACTCCGACCATCGCGATGCTGGTGGTGGTACTGGTGCTGCGCAGTCCCGCCCAGCATCGACTGCGCTTCCTCGGCATGTGGCCGCTGCGTCCGGCGGGGCGAACGATTCTCTTCCTGGCGCTCGGCCTCTTCGGACCGTGGATCCTGTCTCTCGTGATCGCCGGCGTCTCGGCGCTCTGCGGGTGGGCGATCATCGATCCCGAGAACTCGGTTGTCGCGCAGCAGCTCGCGGCCGCGCTGCCGGGTGAGATCGATCGCGAACTCATCACCACCGTGATCATCGTGCAGATCGTCGCGACTCCGCTCAATGCGATCCTCTCGTCGATGCTGGCCGTCGGGGAGGAACTCGGCTGGCGCGGGTGGTTGACCCCGGCGCTGCGTCCGCTCGGCACCGGGGCGACCCTGCTGCTCACGGGCGTCATCTGGGGACTCTGGCACTCGCCGATCATTCTGCTCGGCTACAACTTCGCGCGCCCCGATCTGTCCGGCGTTCTGCTGATGGTGGTGGGCTGTGTCGCCTGGGGCGTCCTCCTTGGATGGCTGCGCCTGCGCACTGCCTCCGTGTGGCCGGCGGTGCTCGCGCACGGCTCGCTCAACGCGTCCGCCGCAGTCTTCCTGGCGCTGTTCGACGCCCAGAAGCTGGATCTGGCTCTCGCCGGTCCGCTGGGAGTGGCAGCCTGGATCGTCCTGGCCGTCGTCATCGCGATCCTGCTGCTGACGGGACAGTTCCGTCGCCAGCCGGCACCGCTGCTGCCCGCGGCGTGGGGTCCCGCTCCGGTGTCCCTGCCTGCACCGCCGCAGGCGTCGAGCGGTCATGTTGTCGACATGGGCGGCAACGGATCGGACACGGACGGGCGCGCTGGATAGACTGGCCGCGGACCGACGTCGCTCCACCCAACTTTTTTCCACGAGCAAGGAGCATCCAACGTGGCATTGATCGAGGCTGTAGGCGCCCGCGAGATCCTGGATTCGCGCGGCAACCCGACCGTTGAGGTGGAGGTGCTCCTCGACGACGGTATCGTCCAGCGTGCTGCCGTTCCCTCGGGCGCATCCACCGGGGCTTTCGAAGCGTACGAGCTGCGTGACGGCGACAAGTCGCGCTACGGCGGCAAGGGCGTCCTCAAGGCCGTCGACGCCGTGCTCGACGAGCTCGGTCCGGCCATCGAGGGCTTCGACGCCAGCGAGCAGCGCGTCATCGACGAGGTGCTGATCCGCACGGACGGCACCGAAAACAAGCAGCGCACCGGTGCGAACGCGATTCTCGGCATCAGCCTCGCGGTCGCCAAGGCCGCAGCAGACTCCGCTGACCTGCCGCTGTTCCGCTACCTCGGCGGCCCGAACGCGCATGTACTGCCCGTTCCGCTGCTGAACGTCATCAACGGTGGTGCGCACGCGGACACCGGTGTCGACATGCAGGAGTTCTTCCTGGTTCCTCACGGCGCCGACTCGTTCGCCGAGGCGCTGCGCTGGGGCGCGGAGACGTACCACGTTCTCAAGAGCGAGCTGAAGGCAGGCGGCTACGCCACCGGCCTGGGTGACGAGGGCGGATTCGCCCCGGACCTGCCCAGCAACAAGGGTGCTCTCGAGTTCCTGATGGCGGCCATCGAGAAGGCCGGCTTCAAGCCCGGCGTCGACATCGCCGTGGGTCTGGATGTTGCCTCCACCGAGTTCTTCGCCGACGGCAAGTACGCCTTCGAGGGCAAGCAGCTCTCCAGCGACGAGCTCATCGAGTACTACGCCGACCTCGTCGCCAACTTCCCGCTGGTCTCGATCGAGGACGGCCTGGCCGAGGACGACTGGGAGGGCTGGAAGGCTCTCACCGACGCTCTGGGCAGCAAGGTGCAGCTGGTCGGCGACGACCTGTTTGTCACCAACCCGACGCGTCTCGCTGACGGCATCAAGAAGGGCGTCGGCAACTCGCTCCTGGTGAAGGTCAACCAGATCGGCACGCTCACCGAGACGCTCGACGCGGTCTCGCTCGCGCAGCGTTCCGGCTACACCGCGATGCTGTCGCACCGCTCGGGCGAGACCGAGGACACCACGATTGCCGACCTGGCCGTCGCCACCAACAGCGGCCAGATCAAGTCGGGCGCACCGGCTCGTTCGGACCGGGTCGCGAAGTACAATCAGCTGCTGCGCATCGAGGAGGAGCTGGGCGAGGCCGCCGTGTTCGCCGGGCGTTCCGCCTTCCCGCGTTACCAGGGCTGAGTCCTGACACGCTGACGCACGCATAAGCACGAGAGGGGAGATCATGGCCAGACGACCGGATCTCCCCTCTTCGCGTTCCCGCAAGACCCCGGCTGCGCAACCGGTGTCAGAGAAGAAGCGCGCGCCGGCGCGATCCCAGCGCGGCTCCAGCGCCGCGCAGCGCGTGGACGTTCGGGACTGGCTCGGAGGCGTCCGCCTGTCGGTCTTCATGATGATCATGTTCGGACTCGTGATCTTCGCCGTCTTCATGCTGGTGCCCACGGTCGGCACGTACATCGGCCAGGTGCAGCGCATCGACGCCCTGGAGCATTCGGTGCAGGTCGCCCAAGACAAGGTCGATGCTCTGGAGGCCGAGCGCGAGCGCTGGAATGACCCGTCGTATGTGATCACCCAGGCGCGGGAGCGCCTGTTCTATTACCGTCCCGGCGAGGTGGTGTATCTCGTTGTGGATGACCTCGATCCCGCGACGCTGCCGGGCGAGCAGAAGCCGGTGAGCGACTCCGTCGAGCAGGCACCCAACGACTGGATGGGAGCGATGCTCCGTTCCGTCACAGAAGCCGGCCTGACGCAGAGCGTCACAGACCAGCCCGCGGATACCACTCCCGATGCGCCGTCCACCGACGCGACTCCGGCGGGCTGAACCGATGGTGCCGGAGGTCGGCGCGTCGGTGCCCGTTAGGCTGGAGGGGTGAGCACGCCCCCCTTCGAACCCCTCCGCCCCACCGACCTCGACGTCATGAGCTCCCAGCTCGGTCGGCCGGTGCGCAACGTGGTGGGCGTTGCCGCGCGGTGCGTATGTGGCAACCCGACCGTGGTGGCCACGGCGCCGCGGCTGGAAGACGGCTCTCCGTTCCCGACCTTCTACTACCTCACCCACCCGGCGGCGACCATCGCGATGTCCCAGCTGGAAGCCGAGGGCGTCATGGTTGAGTTCACCGGGATGCTCGCCGGCGACGAGGAGCTGCAGGCGCAGTATCAGCGTGCGCACGAAGCCTTCCTGGCGGATCGCGCCCAGTTCGGCGAGGTCGAGGAGATCGCTGGGATATCCTCCGGGGGCATGCCCACCCGCATCAAGTGTCTCCATGCGCTCGCGGGTCACGCGCTGGCCGCAGGCCCGGGCGTGAACCCCATCGGAGATCTCGCCATCGAGCGCAGCAGCTACTCTCCGGATCGCTGCCAGTGCGCGCAGCCCGGTTCGGCATGATCCGCTCGGCGGTCGGGTTCGCGGTTGCGGCAGCTGCCGTGACCGGTCTCGCCGTCTTGCCGTCATCGGCTGCCGCGATCGAGTCAGCTCCTCTCTCCACCGCCGTTCTCGCCACCGCGGCGACGCCATCGCCATCGCCATCGCCATCGCCGACGCCCACGCCATCGCCCACACCGACCGTCGATCCGGTGCGCGCCGCGGAGTACTGGCTGCGCGACTACGGCATCGAGGAGGCGTGGAAGACGACGCGCGGTGCCGGCGTGACCATCGCTGTGATCGATACCGGAATCGCTCGCGTCTCCGAACTCGACGGCGCCGTCATTGACGGCACGGATGAATCGGGGATGGGCAGTGACGACGGCCGCACTCCGGTGGGGGTCGTCGACAACAATCACGGAACCTGGGTGGCGTCTCTGGCCGCAGGGCGGGGGACCGGGGCCGAGACCGGCATGATCGGTGTCGCTCCGGAAGCCGACCTGCTCTCGATCTCCGTCGGCTTCGGTGCCACCGCCACGGTGTCCGCCGTGGAGCAGATCGCGTCTGCCGTGCGCTGGGCTGTGGATCACGGTGCTGACGTCATCAATCTCTCGCTGACCACCAACACCCTCACCTGGGATGAATCCTGGGACGAAGCATTCCAGTACGCGTTCGATCACGACGTCGTGGTGGTGGTCGCCGCCGGCAACCGGGGAAACGGCACGGAATCCGTTGGCGCTCCCGCCACCATCCCGGGCGTCCTGACGGTCGCCGGTGTCGATCCCCAGGGTCGTGCCAGTGATCGTGCTTCCACCAGCGGCATCACCATCGCCGTGGCGGCGCCCAGTGAGAAGCTCCTGGGGGTCTCCTCGGACGGCAAAGTGGTGGAGTGGGCGGGCACGAGCGGTGCGGCTCCGATCGTCGCCGGTATCGCCGCACTCGTGCGTGCAGCTCATCCCGACCTCAACGCGGACAACGTCATCAACCGCGTTCTCGCGACCGCGCAGCATCCCACGGATGTCGATCAGGACCCGGACCCGCTGTACGGGTATGGGCTGGTCAATGCCGAAGCCGCGGTGAACGCGGATGTTCCGACCATCGACCACAGTCCGCTCGGTCTGACTCTGAAGGAATGGGTGCGTCTCTACCGCCGTGGTGCTGGTGCCGATCCGGAGGTGTCCTCGTCGCTGGCCGCACCGGTCGCGATCGAGCCGCTGCCGGCCGCCGACGTGCCGGTCAAGGCGAGTGCACCGCTTCTTCCCACCAGATCCACGATTCTGTACGGTACCCTGCCGCTCGTCGCCGCGACCGTCCCTGCTATTCTGGTAGTGCTCGGCGTCAACGCAGCTGCCCGACGCATCCGATCGGCGCGTTCTCAACGCACGCCGAGACAGTGATCATCCAAGGAGTTTTCTTCTCGTGCCCAAAATCCTGATTGTCGGCGGTGGATACGCGGGCTTCTACACCGCGTGGAAGCTGGAAAAGCACCTTCGCAAGGGCGAAGCCGAGGTCACGCTGGTCGACCCGCTTCCCTACATGACGTACCTGCCGTTCCTCCCCGAGGTGGCCGCCGGATCTATCGAGCCGCGTCACGCCGTGGTTGCGCACCGTCGTCACCTGAAGAAGACCAACGTCATCAACGCGAAGGTCACCAACGTCGACCACGCGAACAAGACGGCGACCATCACCCCCGCCGACGGCGAGCCGTACGAGATGACGTACGACCAGATCGTCGTGACGGCCGGATCGGTGTCGCGTACGTTCCCCATCGGCGGCATCGCCGACAACGCGATCGGCATGAAGTCGATCGAGGAGGCCGTCGCCGTTCGTGACCGCCTCATCAGCAACTTCGGTCGCGCGGCTGCGCTTCCCGCCGGTCCCGAGCGTGAGCGTCTGCTCACGGTCGTGGTGGTCGGCGGTGGCTTCGCCGGTATCGAGACGCTCGCCGAGCTGCGCTCGTTCGGCTCCGCGCTGCTGAAGGACTACCCGCAGCTCTCCTTCGATGAGACCCACTTCCACCTCATCGAGGCGATGGGCCGCATCATGCCCGAGGTGTCCCTGCCCACCAGCGAGTGGGTGCTGAAGGACCTCGCCAAGCGTGGCGCATTCGTTCACCTGGACACCCAGGTGAAGGACGCCACCGACGGCAACGTGCTGCTGTCCACGGGCGAGGTCATCCCGTCCGACCTCATCATCTGGACCGCAGGCGTGATGGCCAACCCGCAGGTCGTGCGCTCCTCGGGTCTGCCCGCGGACGAGCGTGGCCGTATCACGGCGCAGGCGGACCTGCGCGTGATCGACGCGGACAAGAACGTCGTGGAGGGCGCCTGGACCGCCGGTGATGTCGCCGCGGTTCCCGACCTCACCGGTGGCGGCGTTGGTGGCTTCTGCGTGCCCAACGCGCAGCACGCCGTGCGTCAGGCCAAGCGTCTCGCGAAGAACCTCGTCGCCGTCCTGCGTGGCGACGCTCCGGTGGACTACATCCACAAGAACCTCGGCGCGGTCGCTGGTCTCGGCCTCTACGACGGCGTGTTCCAGTCGGGCAAGATCGCGATCAAGGGCTTCCTCGCCTGGGTCGCGCACCGTGGCTACCACGGCCTGGCGATGCCGACGTGGGAGCGCAAGTGGCGCGTGCTGTGGGGCTGGTGGAACAACCTCTGGCTGGGTCGCGACATTGCTCCGCTCTACAACCTGAGCGAGCCGCGCGCGTTCTTCGAGGAGTTCGCCTCGCGTCCGAAGCCGGCTCCGGCTGAGGTGCCCGCTCCGGCGGTCGAGGCCGCGCCCGCGAAGGCCGAGAAGGTCGACGCCGGCAAGTGAGCCGATGACGAAACGGCGGCGGGTTGATCCCGCCGCCGTTTCGCATAGCCCCCATAGCCCAACGGCAGAGGCAGGCGACTTAAACTCGCTTCAGTCGGGGTTCGAATCCCCGTGGGGGCACGAGAATTTAACTCCTGACCAGGCATGAATCGCCTTCAACGTCACGCATTCCACGTGCTTGCGGGGTGATTCCCCCGCTCGTTGGTGTGAACCTGTGAGCCTCACATGCGGGGTGGGTAGCGTCCGGACTATGGATACGCAGACACGAACGAGCGGTGTCGTCACCGCCACGCTGGGCCTGGGATCGGTGCTGGTGGCTTCGTTGCCTGTTGCGCTGATGACAGACCATTCGCCGGCCCGATACTCGGTCGAGGTGGTTTTCAGCCGCCGTCCGGAACATGACGAGGTCAAGGGTCTTCTCGGCGCGCGGACTCTGGAGGTCCTGACCGACGCGGGATATCCGGAGGTGAGACTTGCTGTTGCTGACCGACGGCTCATCATCTCGAACACCACCCTTGAGGAGCTACGGGACGGGCTCGCGGGTATTCTGGCTGGCAGGGTCGACGAGATCAGCTCTGAGATTCAGGCGGTGCGGTCCCAGGCAGCCGCGCATTGGCGGGAAGCCGCCGTGGTCGAGGAGTCTCGGGTTGCCGCGGTCACAGCGCTGGCAGGGTCTGTGACGTTCCGCTCAGGACATCACGAACCCGGCCGCGAAGCAGACGCCGCCCAGTCGGAAAGCTGGGCCAACGAGGGAGGCCACGGCCGCTGACGCTGGTTCAGAGTCGTGGAGGCTCTGGCGCACCGTGCATCGGAGCCGCACGCCGCCGGTCGTCGCGCGGATATGTCGCGCGCTGGGACGGGCGCGACTGTGCATCGTCCATGAATTGGATAGGATTTGTCCTGCCGCGTACGCAGCGCGGCTTCATCTGAGGGGGAAAACATGCGCCGTTCCATCACGCTGTCCATGCTCGCTGCCACCGTGGTGCTCGCTGCCACCGGTCTCGTCGGCTGCACCGGCGGCGCCGCGAGCGCCAACCAGTCCGTCGAAGACGCCTGCAAGGTCGTTCAGACCGAGATGACGTCGTTCCAGACCGAGATGGCGGGCCTGGCCGGCGAGCTTTCGTCCGGCGACACCGACGCAGCCAAGAAGGCGTTCAGCGCCGTCACCACCAAGCTTGACGACATCGCAGGCAAGGTCGGCAACGCTGAAGTCAAGGACGCCGTCACCGGCATGTCGAAGGCTTTCGGCACGGTCGTCGAGGGGATTTCGGGCTCCACCCCGGACCCGTCGCTGCTCACCGAGCTGTCGGACTCCGCCAGCAAGCTGCAGACGCTCTGCCCCGGCCTGAACTGATCCGAGCGTGCATCGGCACTGATCCGAGCGTGCACCGGCACGCTGCACGAGACCCTCGCCGACATCGGCGGGGGTCTCGTCCTGTTCGGCTCACCCTCGATCGAGGTGGCTTCCCAACGCAGGGGAGACAGGTCCTAGGCTGATCCCGTGCTCCCGCTCACCACTGCATCCCCCGACCCGCTCGCCTGGCAGTCTCCCGACACCTGGTGGCCCGCACTGTCGCAGGCCACTGCCGGCATCCCCGCCCCGGTCGCTGTCGTAGCGCACGAGGCCCTCACCTACAACACCGCAGACCTCCTGGTCCGCTCCGGCGGCGTGCCGATTCGCGTCGCGAGCAAGTCCATCCGGGTGCGGGAGGTGTTGGACGCGGTGCTCGCGATGCCGGGCTACCACGGCATCCTGGCCTTCACGCTGGCCGAGGCTCTGTGGCTCGCCGAGGATCACGACGACGTCGTGCTCGGCTACCCCACGGCCGATCGCGAGGCCATCGCGCGCCTGGCGGCCGATGAGCGCCTCGCCTCACGGATCACGCTGATGGTGGATGACGAAGCTCAACTGGATCTGGTCGACTCGGTCGTCGCGCCCGCACAGCGACCCGTGATCCGTGTGGCGATCGACGTGGACGCCTCATGGGAAGCCCCAGCTCTCGGTCACCTTGGTGTGTTCCGTTCTCCGTTGTTCACCGCGGGCGACGCGGCCTCCTTCGCGCGTCGGATCGTGGCACGCGGCGGTTTCCGGCTGGTGGGCATCATGATGTACGAGGCTCAGATCGCCGGGCAGGGGGACAAGACCGGATCCGGTGACGGCGTGATCCGCTGGATGCAGCGACGCTCCGGACAGGAACTCCGAGTCCGACGCGGTGCCATCGTCGATGCGGTCAGCGCCATCACTCCGCTGGAGTTCGTCAACGGCGGCGGAACGGGATCGCTCGAGTACACCTCCGACGATGAAGCCGTCACCGAGGTCACGGCCGGATCCGGACTCTTCGGCGGACACCTGTTCGACGGATACCGTGCCTTCACCCCGGCGCCGGCAGCAGCATTCGCCTTCGACGTGGTCCGCCGTCCCCGCCCCGACATCGCCACCGTGTTGGGAGGGGGATGGATCGCGTCCGGTCCGCCGCTGGCCTCGCGCCAGCCCCTGCCCGTGTGGCCGAGCGGGCTGCGCATGCAGGCGCGTGAGGGGGCCGGAGAGGTGCAGACGCCGCTGCAGGGTGACAACGCACGAGACCTGCGCGTCGGCGATCGCGTCTGGTTCCGCCACGCCAAGAGTGGCGAGGGTTCGGAGCGGGTGCTCCGATACCATCTGGTTCACGACGGGAAAGTCATCGATGAGCTTCCCACTTATCGCGGCGAGGGAAAGGCGTTCCTGTGACACGACTCGGCGGTAGCTGGCAGAACTGGGGTCGCAGCGCGAGCATCACGCCGCAACGGGTGGAGCGTCCCCGTACCCCCGAGGCCGTGCAGCGCGCAGTCGTCGCCGCGGGCCAGCGCGGTCTGGAGATCAAGGCCGTGGGTGCCGGGCACTCGTTCACCGGCATCGCGGTGGCACCGGGAGTCCTGCTGGACCTCAGCGACTTGACCGGCCTGGTCAGTGCCGACGCCGCGCGCGCACGGGTCACGCTGCTCGCCGGTACCCGCCTGCACCAGATCCCCGGGTTATTGGCACCCTACGGATTGGCGATGCAGAATCTGGGCGACATCGATCGCCAGAGCATTTCCGGTGCCATCTCCACCGGAACCCACGGCACAGGTGCCGGCTTCGGAGGGCTGGCGACACAGGTGGTCGGCGTCACGGCGATCACCGCCGCGGGTGAGTTCCTCCGCATCGATGAGGACAATCAGCCGGAGCTGCTGGGTGCCTTCGCACTCGGACTGGGTGCGCTCGGAATCCTCGTGGAGGTCACCCTGCAGTGCGTCCCGGCCTTCGTGCTTCATGCGCTCGAGCGACCCGAACCACTCGGCGACGTCTTGGAGTCCGTGCATGAGCGGGTGGCGGGCGCGGACCACTTCGAGTTCTACTGGTTCCCGCACACCGACACCGCGCTGACCAAGACCGACACCCGGCTGCCGGAATCGGCGGTGCGCCATCCACTCCCGGCGGTGGGGAAGTGGCTGGATGAGACAGTGCTCTCCAACGGCGTCTACCGTGTGGCGTGCGCTGCCGGCACCGCGATTCCCGCCGTGATCCCGCCTTTCAGCAGGCTCGCCACGAAGCTCACCGGCAATCGCGAGTACACGGATCTCTCGCACCGTGTGCTGACACAGAGCAGAACGGTCCGCTTCCGAGAGATGGAGTACGCCTTGCCCGTGGCGGAGGTGGTGCCCGCATTCCGCGAGCTGAAGGAGCTCATCGAGCGTCGGGGGTGGCGGATCTCCTTCCCGGTGGAGGTGCGCTTCGCCGCGGCCGATGACCGGTGGCTCTCCACCGCACATGATCGGGCGAGCGCGTACATCGCGGTGCATCGATACTGGCGCGAGGACCCCAGCGCCTACTTCACGGCCGTGGAGGAGATCATGTGTGCTCACGGCGGCAGGCCGCACTGGGGCAAGATGCACACGCGCACCGCCGAGGATCTTCGCGACGTCTACCCGCGCTTCGATGACTTCGTTGCCCTGCGCGATCAGCTGGATCCGGATCGACTCTTCCGCAATCGCTATCTGGACCGCGTGCTCGGGACCTGAGCGCTGCATGGCTCGCGTGGTGCCCAGTCGCCTTCGAGTGATCTCTGAGAATCGACGCACGCTCGGTGGGAGCGCGAGGCGTCGATAGAATGTCTGTGACCTAAGGGGGTTCAGCAAACATGGACATGCTGGCTTGGCTCGTTCCGGTGCTGGTGATCGTTCTGATCGCCGTCATCGTCGGCATCTATCTGTGGGCGACCTACAACTCGCTCGTGCAGCTCAACGTGCGCGTCGACGAGGCGTGGAGCGACATCACGGTTCAGTTGAAGCGTCGCGCCGACATGATCCCCGCGCTCATAGAGACGGTGAAGGGGTACGCCGCGCATGAACGCGCGGTGTTCGAGAACGTCACGCAGGCGCGTGCAGAGACGCTCTCCGCACAGTCGCCCGGCGCGGCCGGCGTCGCCGAAGGACACCTGCAGAACGCGCTGAAGAGCCTGTTCGCGGTGGCGGAGGCCTACCCCCAGCTCCAGGCCAGCCAGAACTTCCTGCAGCTGCAGCGCGCCATCGTCGACACCGAGGACAAGATCCAGGCGTCGCGTCGGTTCTACAACGGCGGCGTACGTGAGCTGAACACCAAGATCAAGGTGTTTCCGAACAACCTGTTCGCCCGCAACCTCGGCTTCTCCGAGCGGGAGTTCTTCGAGGTCGTCGACGGGGCCGGCATCGCCGAGCCGCCGCGCATTCAGTTCTGAACCAGAATGTCTGAACAGAAGAAACGCCCGTCAGTCTGACGGGCGTTTCTTCGTAGGCGGAGCGGTTATCTGCTTCCACGATCATGACGTCCGCGGTGCTGCGGGTGCAGGGCGAGCGCGTCGGCCACAGCGTCGGACGCATCGCCCCAGCGGCCCACGCTGATGCTCTCGAGCCCCTTCCAACTCGCGGCTCGGCGCAGTTCGTCGGCGATGCGCTCCGTCGCATCCGGGCGGGGCGCCCCGTCCCACCACGCCGACTGCACCAGAAGCTCGGAACGGGCGCGATCAGCCTTCAGATCGACGCGCGCCACGAGCTGGTCATCGATGAGCACCGGGAGCGAGTAATAGCCGTAGCGACGCCGCGGCTCGGGCGTGTAGATCTCGATCCGGTACTCGACCCCGAACAGTCGCTCGGTGCGGTCGCGGAACCACACCACGGGATCGAACGGGGTGAGCAGCGCCGCGGCGGACACCCGGCGTGGCACCCGCGCATCACGATGGATCCATGCCGGGATCGGGCGGTCGCCACGCTCCCAACCCTGAACCCGGACGGGGAGGGCGACGCCCGCGTCCTCCAGATCGCGCAGCGCGACCAGGACTTCGGCACGGCCGAGGCGGTGGTAGTCGGCGATGTCGGCGGCGGTGGCGACGCCATGGAAGGCCAGCCCGCGGGCGGTGAGCTCGCGAATCGCGTCCGCGCGCGGGACGGGCGCCGCGAGGACCTCGGCGGGAATCACGTCGGAGGCGAGCGCATACCGTCGCTCGAACCCGCGCCGACCCGCGATCGCGACCTCACCGGCGAGGAACAGTCTCTCCAGTGCGCGCTTCGTGGCGCTCCAATCCCACCACGGGCCGCGCGGGCCGGTGGCGGCGTCCTGTTCGATCTCGGCGGGGCGCGAGGGGCCGCGTAGCGCAAGCTCGGAGCGCACCCAGTCCAGGGTCTGCTGATTGGCCTGCGCCCACGGATCGGCGGGGGAGATCCGGGCGGCATACTCGTCCATGCGGAAGCGCCAGAGGCCCCAGTCCGCGCTGGGGATGACGGTGGCGACATGCGCCCAGTACTCGGTGTAGGACGCGTGAGAGCCGAATGCGAGCCGATCCAGCGCGGCCGTGTCGTATGCCCCCAGCCGCGAGAAGAAGGGCATGTAGTGGCTGCGGGAGAAGACGTTGACCGAGTCGATCTGCAGGACGCCGATCCGCCTCATCACCGCGTGCAGCGACGCGGGCGAGACCCGCTCCGGGTGCGCGGAGCCGAAGCCCTGCGCGGCGAGAGCGGTACGGCGAGCAGCGGCGAGTGACAGTGTTTCAAGCACGGCGCTCAGCGTAACGCCAGCCTCCGACACCCGTAGAATCTATTCATGAGCGATCCGAATCCTCGACCCGGCTTCTTCGAATCGCTGCGCACTCGCGTGGAGACGCCCTCCGACGGAGCCCTCGTCCCCAGCGCGCTGCGCGTGACAACCGCGTATGCCTGGCGAATTCTCGTGATCGCCGGCGCCGTGGCTCTGGTGATCTGGCTGGTCATGCAGCTCAAGCTGCTGGTGATCCCGATTCTCGTGGCGCTGTTGATCACCGCCCTGCTGTGGCCGGCATTCACCTGGCTGATCAAGCGCGGACTGCCGCGGTGGCTGGCCATCGTGATCTCTGTGCTCGGCACGCTGGTGATCGTGGGCGGCCTGCTGACGCTGGCGATCTGGCAGATCTCCCAGCAGGCCTCGGCCGTGCGGGATCGTGCCGTCGAGGGCTGGGAGATGCTGCGTGACTGGCTCATCACCGGGCCCTTCGCGCTCAGCCCCGAGCAGATTGACGCCTTCATGAAACAGGCGCAGGAGACACTTGCCGAGCAGCAGGAGCTTCTGCTCAACGGGGCACTCGCGGTCGGATCCACGGCCGCGCACATCGGCACGGGTGCCGTGCTCGCGCTGTTCGTTCTGCTCTGCCTGCTCGCCGACGGCGGCGGCATTTGGAAGTGGGTCGTGCGCCTGTTCCCGCGCACAGCGCGTGCTGCCACTGATGGCTCCGGACGACTGGGCTGGCGCACGGTCGTCAACTACGCACGCACGCAGCTGCTGGTCGCGGTCATCGACGCGGTGGGAATCGGCCTGTCGGCCTTCTTCCTCGGCGTTCCGCTCGCCGTGCCGATCGGCATCCTCGTCTTCCTCGGCTCCTTCGTTCCGATCGTCGGCGCCGTGGTCACCGGATTCGTCGCCGTGCTCATCGCCCTGGTGTACAACGGCTGGCTGATCGCGGTGATCATGCTCGCTGCCGTGCTCGCGGTGCAGCAACTCGAGGGACACGTGCTCCAGCCGTTCCTCATGGGTTCGGCTGTCAAGGTTCACCCGCTGGCCGTGGTGCTGGTGGTGGCCGGAGGCACGATGGTGGCCGGCATCCCCGGCGCGCTCTTCGCCGTTCCGCTTGCGGCGTTCATCAACGTTGTCGCCGTCTCGCTCTCCAGCGGAGCGTGGCGCAGCGGCACTCTCAGCCAGGATCAGTTGATCTGGCGTCAGGTTCCCACAGAAAGGCGGGCCCGATGACGTACGGACCCCTGTTGTCCGACATCGAGTCCGCGGCCGAGAGCCTCAAGCCTCATATCGGCCACACCCCGCTCGAGTTCAGCCAGCACCTGTCCGACCTGCTCGGATCGCGCGTGATGCTGAAGATGGAGAACCTGCAGCGAACGGGCTCGTTCAAGATCCGCGGTGCGACCTATCGGCTGTCCCGACTGTCGGAGGAGGAGCGCTCACACGGCGTGGTGGCCGCCTCCGCCGGTAACCACGCACAGGGCGTGGCACTGGCCGCACGCGAGTTGGGAATCCCGGCGACCATCTTCATGCCCCTGGGTGTCCCGGTGCCCAAGCTGCTCTCCACGCGCGGGTACGGTGCTGAGGTCGTCCTCGAGGGCGAGACGGTGGAGACCCCGCTGCGGCTGGCGAAGGAGTTCGCCGAGCGCACCGGGGCGATCTTCATCCCGCCCTACGATCACCGCGATGTCATCGTCGGTCAGGGCACGCTGGGTCTGGAGATCATGGCCGATGCTCCGGACGTGGAGACCGTCATCATGGGCATCGGCGGTGGTGGTCTGATCGCCGGCGTCGCCGCGGCCATCAAGGAGAAGGCGGCAGCGTCGGGCCGCACCGTCCGCATCATTGGCGTGCAGGCCGAGAACGCGGCTCCGTTCCCGGTGTCGCTGGAGGCGGGCACTCCCGTCGAGGTGGTCACCCGGCCGACCATCGCGGATGGCATCTACGTTGCGCGCCCCGGCGACGTTCCATTCGAGATCATCCGGGATCTGGTCGACGAGGTCGTGACCGTATCCGACGACGACATCGCACGCGCTATCGTGACTCTCCTCGAGCGCGCCAAGGTCGTCGTGGAGCCCGCCGGTGCGGTGGGTGTCGCCGCCATCATGGCCGGGAAGATCCACGCGTCTGGCACGGCGGTCGTGATCCTGTCCGGAGGCAACATCGATCCGATGCTGCTGCAGCGCGTCGTGGCCCACGGCCTTGCCGCGTCCGGACGATACATGACCATCCGCATCCCCCTGCCGGATCGTCCCGGCCAGCTGTCTCGGGTGTCGGAAATCGTTTCCCAAGCCGGAGCGAACGTGGTCGAGGTGCAGCACACCCGTCATGGTCAGGGGCTGCAGATCAGTCAGGTCAGCCTGCAGATCAGCGTCGAGACGCGCGGCGAAGAGCACAAGGAGCTCACCCTGCGCGCCCTCCGCGACGGAGGGTTCGCCCCCGTCGTCATCAACGAGTGAGAACCATCAACGACTGAGAACCATCAACGACTGAGAACCATCAACGACTGAGAACAGCGAAGGGCCCCGCACACGCGAATTGACGCGGTGTGCGGGGCCCTGCGCTTGCGGCTCGCTGTCACACGGGGTTACTGACCGTTGTAGGTCTCGACCTTGATGATCTCCACCGGGATCTCGCGCCCGTTCGGAGCGGTGTAGCTGCCCTTCTCGCCCTCCTTGAGACCGAGGATGGCGGCACCCAGCGGGCTGACCTCGCTGTAGACGTCCAGCTCGCTGCCGGCGGCGATCTCGCGGTTTCCCAGCAGGAAGACCTCCTCGTCGCCCAGGATCAGCGCCGTGATCACGGTACCGGGCTCGACGATGCCGCGGCTGGCCGGAGCCTCACCCACGCGCGCGTTCTTCAGCAGCGACTGGAGCGTGCGAATGCGCGCCTCCTGCTTTCCCTGCTCGTCTTTGGCAGCGTGGTAGCCGCCGTTCTCCTTCAGATCGCCCTCTTCGCGGGCGATCTCGATGCGCTTGGCGATCTCGTCGCGTCCCACGGTCGAGAGGCGTTCCAGCTCGGATACGAGCCGATCGTGGGCGTCCTGCGTGAGGAACGTGACCTGTGCGTCATCAGACATGGCGATCCTTCCCAGGGGGAGGTATATGGAAAAAGACGCCCAGCGTGGCAGGGCGTCGGTCTCGCCAGTCTACGAAACTCCGTGGCCGAGGGCCAAACCGGGCGAGCGGCGGTCAGGAGCTCCAGCAGCCTTCGACAAGTCCTGTCGTCGCCTCTGCGACGGTGCGGATGATCTCGGTGTGACGCTGCTGATGCGACTCGCCCGCCTCATAGCGGATCACGCGGAAGCCCACGATGCCCTGCTCCGGATCCAGTGCCTGCAGCGCGCAGGTGACGTCCGTGCCCGGGTTCGTGGAGAACTGGAAGTCCACCGAGACAGCATGTGAATCGGTCACGTGATAGCCGAGATTGTCGACCGTGACGGAGTACAGCGATCCGCGCACGGTCATCCAGCCGAGCGCGCCCACGATGATCGCACCCACGACAGCCACAGCAATCCACCACGCCCGCCGACGGGCGGGGGAGCGGGTGCGGCCGTACCGGTCATCGAGCATTGCGGTGGTCGTCATGGCGTCCGATCGAAGATTAGGCTGGGGTTCCAGGCTAACCTCCCCCGAAAGGGAAAGCAGACCCGATGCACGCATTCGAGGCAATCGTTCGAGCGACCTCCACCCCCATCCCGACACCCACGATGACGGTTCCCGCCGAGTCGGTGACGCCGGGCGTCGCCGGGTTCCTCGTGATCGCGCTGCTCGTGGTCGGAGTGTTCCTGCTGGTGTGGGACATGCAGCGCCGGATCCGCCGCGCGCGCTACCGCGACGAGGTCAACGAGCAGCTGGACCGCGAAGCAGCGGACGCTGCACGGGCGGCCGAGGGCGACGAGAAGGCGTCCGAAGCAGACAGCAAGTAGGTCCGTCAGGCGGCACCCGTCAGGCAGGCATGCCGAGGGAGGGACGCAGCGGCTCCAGCGCGATGAGCAGGCACGCGGTCCAGTGGCAGAGGAACGCCAGCACCGTGCACACGTGGAAGATCTCGTGGAAGCCGAAACGTCCCGGCCAGGGGTTGGGCTTCTTCAGGGCGTAGACCACAGCGCCGCCCGAGTACAGCAGGCCGCCGACCACCACGAGCACCATCATCGCCACGTTGGCCTTCAACAGATCGACGATGTACATCATCGCGGCCCAGCCCAGCAGCAGGTAGATAAGGACGTAGAGCCAGCGCGGAGCGTCGATCCAGAAAACGCGGAAGAGGATCCCCAGCACCGTGCCGGACCACACCAGGATGAGCAGCAGCAAGCCCTTCTCCGGCGGCAGCGCGAGCACCGCGAGCGGCGTGTAGGTTCCCGCGATCAGCAACAGGATGTTCGCGTGATCGATCCGCTTCAGGACCATCTTGGTCTTGGGTTTCCAGTTGAAGCGGTGATACAGCGCAGAGTTGCCGAACAGCAGCATCGAGGTCGCCATGAACACCACGCTCGCCCATTTGGCGGGTGCGCCCTGAGCCACGCTGATCAGCACGATTCCGGCGATGATCGTCACCGGGAAGGTGCCCGCGTGGATCCAGCCGCGCCACGTGGGTTTGACTTCGTCGCCGGCGGCGTCGGCCGCTGCAACGTCCAGCAGCGGCAGCTTCGGCACCGGGGGTGGGGAGTTCTCGCGGGTCACATTCTGAGAGTACGACCTCGAGTATTCCTTCGGCTGTACATTCCACGACATTGCATCGGAGCCTCTCGGTCTCTCCCTCATGTCGCATCCATCCCGGGGCGGTAGCGTAGGGGAGTGAGCACAACGGGTCGATCCGAGGGCGCCGGTTTCCTGTACCGGTTGTACAGCTCACGACTGCGACGCCAGATCGATCCGGTCAAGGTGCCCCGTCACGTCGCCATGATGATCGACGGCAATCGGCGCTGGGCGCGTCAACTCGGGTTTCCGAGTCCAGCGCACGGACATCGCGCCGGAGCGGTCAAGATGCAGGAGTTCCTGCGGTGGTGCGACGACCTGGGGATCTCTGTCGTGTCGTTGTACCTGCTGTCGGCGGACAACCTCCGAAAGCGTGACTCGCAGGAGCTCGAAGATCTGCTTCAGATCATCGCGGAACTCGCTGACGCGCTGTCGCGGGAGGCCGGCTGGCGGGTGCAGATCGTGGGGCGTCTGGAGTTGCTGCCCGAGGGCTTGCGCGTCGCGCTGACCGAGGTTGCCGAGCGCACCGCGAACAACGCAGGCATGCATGTCAACCTGGCCGTAGGCTATGGCGGACGCAACGAGATCGTCGATGCCGTGCGGAAGATCATCGAGAAGCACGATGCGCGCGGTGCGTCGATGGAGGAGCTCGCCGCCAACCTGACGCCGGAGATGCTGGGGGAGCATCTCTACACCGGAGGCCAGCCCGATCCCGACCTGGTGATCCGCACCTCCGGCGAGCAGCGGTTGAGCGATTTCCTGCTCTGGCAGAGTGCACACAGTGAGTTCTACTTCGTCGAGGCACTGGGTCCCGACCTCCGCGAGGTCGACTTCCTGCGCGCCATTCGCGACTACGGAGATCGCGATCGCCGCTTCGGCAGCTGAGCGTCCGTCACCCGCCGTTCACCGACCGTCCTCCGACACGCCACGATCGGATCTGGCGACCTGAGCTCCGGGGCGCTAGCGTCTGAGCATCGGGCAAGGCGCTCGATCGAGTCGGCTGCGATACCGGACTCGTGGCTCTCGGCCGACGCGATTGATCCGGATGGATCCGGGTTGGGGGTCGGTTGTGACCAATGCAACAGGACAGCGGCACCAGCAGCGGACGCGGCGCGTCAGCGTGGATGCGAGCGAGGTGCGTCTGCGCACCTACGTGATCGACACCTCCGTGCTGCTCAGCGATCCGCGTGCGCTGTTCCGTTTCGCGGAGCATTCGGTGGTGTTGCCCGTGACGGTGATCAGCGAACTCGAAGGCAAGCGCAACGACCCGGAACTGGGATATTTCGCTCGCCAGGCGCTGCGTCACCTCGACGACCTGCGCATCGAGCACGGACGCCTCGACTTTCCCGTGGAGGTCGGATCCGGCGGGACGCTGCGCGTCGAGCTGGCGAACACGGACACCAGCGTGCTGCCGGCGGGCATCCGCCTGAGCGACAACGACACGCGCATCCTCGCTGTCGCGATGCACCTGCAGCAGGCCGGTGAGGACGTCACGATCGTCTCCAAGGATCTGCCCATGCGAGTGAAGGCGGCTTCTCTCGGGCTGGAGGCTGAGGAGTATCTCGCCGAGCAGGCTGCGCAGTCCGGTTGGAGCGGCATGGCGACCATTCACCTCGGTTCCGACGAGATCGCCGACCTCTATGACTCCGAGGTGGGCTCGCATCCGGATGCTGCGGGCCTGCCGGTGAACACGGGACTGGTGCTGCACTCAGACCGCGGCTCGGCGCTGGCCCGTGTGACCGGCGACGGTGAGTTCCGCCTGGTTCGGGGTGATCGCGAGGCATTCGGGCTGCACGGGCGTTCGGCGGAGCAGCGCATTGCGCTCGATCTCCTGCTGGATCCCGATATCGGCATCGTCTCCCTCGGCGGCCGAGCCGGAACAGGGAAGTCTGCATTGGCGCTCTGTGCGGGCTTGGAGGCCGTGCTGGAGCGTCAGCAGCAGAAGAAGATCATCGTGTTCCGACCGCTGTTCGCGGTCGGCGGGCAGGAGCTCGGATACCTTCCCGGCGACCAGGGCGAGAAGATGTCGCCGTGGGGGCAGGCGGTATTCGACACCCTGGGATCCGTCGTCAGCGGCAACGTCATGGAAGAGGTGCTGGAGCGCGGACTTCTCGAAGTTCTCCCGCTGACCCACATTCGCGGCCGCTCGCTCCACGACGCGTTCGTGATCGTGGATGAGGCGCAGTCCCTGGAACGCAACGTGCTGCTCACGGTGCTCAGCCGCATCGGGCAGAACTCCCGTGTCATCCTCACCCACGACGTCGCACAGCGAGACAACCTTCGCGTCGGTCGGCACGACGGCGTCGCGTCGGTGATCGAGACGCTGACCGGGCACGACCTCTTCGCGCACGTGACGCTGACCCGGTCCGAGCGCAGTGCCATCGCGGCCCTGGTGACAGAGCTGCTGGAGGACGGCGAACTCGCGTGAGGGAGCAAAGATGAGAAGAGTCTCACGGTGTTGTCACCCTGTCTTGGGGGTGAAACGGGGACAATAGACATGTCGGCCTCACAGCTGACATGTATCCCATCTCCCCGGGAGTAACAGAAAACGAGGAACTCTCACTGCTTCGGGTGCGGTGAGCATAACGAGCGGTTCGGGTCCGCTCACCTCGGCCCCCCGGCACCATGTGCCGGGGGTTTCTGTTTGTCCCGGCGAGAAGACCGTGAGCCGGGTGAGTCTCAGAGGAGCGTCTCTCGGACTCACCCGGGTCCTTTGCGTTCGGCGTCCGGCGTCCGGCGTCGAGCGTCAGAGCGTCAGAGCCAGCGGTAGCCGGCGCCGCGGACGGTCTCGATGTGCTCGGTGCCGAACTTCGTGCGCAGATATCGCACGTAGACGTCCACGACGTTCGAGCCCGGGTCGAAGTCCAGGCCCCACACGCGGCTGAGCAGCTGCTCTCGGCTGAGCACGAGTCCGGGGTTGCGCAGGAACTGCTCGGCAAGGGCGAACTCGCGGGCGGACAGTTCCACCTCCCGACCGCCCACGGTGGCACGACGAGCGAGCATGTCCAGCGAGACCTCGCGATGACTGATCACCATGGAGTTGGCGCTGGTGCCGCCCTCGCGCAGGCGGACGCGCACACGAGCGAGCAGCTCGTCGAACTTGAACGGCTTGGGGATGTAGTCATTCGCGCCGCTGTCGAGACCCTCAACCATGTCGCGCGTCGACGTGCGAGCGGTGAGAAGGATCACCGGCATCGTCGAACCGCTGCCACGGAGGTGGGTGAGCACGTCGAAGCCGTCCATCGACGGAAGTCCGACATCGAGCAACATGAGGGCGAAATCGCCGCCCAGCGCCGTCTGGAGCGCCTCGTTTCCATCTTCAACGACCTCGGTGACATACCCGGCTGCTTCGAGGCCCTTGCTGACGAATGACGAGATCCTGGGCTCGTCCTCCGCGATCAGGATGCGAGTCATGCGGTGTCCTCTCGTAGCGCCACTGTTCCGGCGCGAATCGGTTGGGGCAGGTTCGACCCCGGTCGCCCGAGGTGAGCCGGCACGCGGATCACGAACGTGGCACCGCCGCCGGGGGTGTCCGTAACGGTACAGGAGCCGCCGTGTGCGCGTGCGATCGCATCCACGATGGCAAGCCCCAACCCGGTCCCGCCGACATCCCGTCGGCCGCTCCCACGGTCGAAGCGGCGAAAGATCCGGTGGCGCATCGCCGGCGGTATGCCGACGCCGTGATCGCGCACCCACAGGTGCACCTCGTCGGCCGTCAGGGTGCTGCCCAGCTCGATCGGGCTTCCCCCCGGGGTGTACTTGGCGGCGTTGTCGATAAGCGCCAGCCAGGCTTGCAGCAGGCGATCCGGGTTGCCGCGCACGATGGTGTCGGCACGATCCAGCACCCGCCAGGGATGCCCGGGGATGGCGACGATCATCTCGCCGATGCGGCCCGTCAGGCGGCTGACATCGACCATTCCCATCGTATACTCATCGTCTTCGACGGTGGCCAGGAGGTCGATGTCCTCCACGAGACGGGTCATGCGATCCAGCTCCGACATGCCGATCTCGCGAACAGAGGCGACATCGGCCGGATCGGCCGGGTTCATCATCTCGAGGTGGCCGCGCACGATGGTGATGGGAGTCTTCAGCTCGTGGCGCACGTCATCGAGCAGTCGTCGCTGGACGTCTACGGACCCCTCGAGTCGGTCCAGCATCGCGTTGACAGAACGACCGACGTTGGCGAGGTCGTCGGTGCCGCCTTCCGGGACGCGCGCGGCGAGGTGGGAGAGCGAGATCTCCCCGGTGGTGCGCTGCAGGTGCTGCATGGGGGAGAGCAACCATCGACCCAGCACCACCCAGGTGATCAGACCGACCGTGATGAGGATGACGAGAGCCACCGCGCAGAAGACCAGCGCGGCCCAGTGCAGCGGACCGAGCGTGTCGTCCAGGTTGATGGCACGAATCGAGACCGCCGTCGAGGCATCGCCCTCGACGGAGACAGGAACCGACACCCAACGCACGGACGTGCCGCCGAGCTCCGCGGTACCGATCGCGGGCGAGTTCGTGCGGGTCGACGTGGCAGTCGCCGAAGCCACGAACTCCGTGTCGGCGGCCATCGCCGCGCTCAGGGTTCCCGCGGAACGCAATGCCACCTCGCCGTCGATGATGCCGATCGCAGCTTCGCCATGGCCGACGATGCGGCTCAGCTCGGCGCGCAGCAGAGACTCCGCACTGGTGAAGGTGCCCGGATCGAGCGAGCCGGAAACCACCTCGGCCGGCCCGTTCTGGTTGGCATCAGGATCGTCGGTCGAATTCCCCACGAGCGCATCCGCGTGTGCGAGCAGGTGGCGGTCCACACCGGACAGCTCCTGGTTGTACTGCATGGTGAACGCGACGCCACCGGATGCGATCAGGGAGATCGCCGTGACGACGAGGATCACGGCGAGCATGCGTGCGCGGGTGGAGAGCATGGTGCGCCGTGGGCGCGAGGGCAGACCCCCCGCACCCACGTTGCGTCTCACACCCGCGGTCACGCTGCTCTCAGCCCGGGTGGGTCATCGACAGCAGATCGAGCTTCTCGTCCAGCTGCTCTTCGGTGAGCTCACCGCGTGCGACGTAACCGAGGTCGATCACGGCTTCGCGCACGGTGACGCCCTGGGCGACGGCGTGCTTCGCGATCTTCGCGGCAGCTTCGTAGCCGATCAGCTTGTTCAACGGCGTCACGATCGATGGCGACATGCCGGCGAAGGCGGCCGCGCGGTCGAGGTTGGCTTCGAGTCCGTCGATCGTCTTGTCCGCCAGCACACGCATCGCGTTGGAGAGCAGACGGATCGATTCGAGGAGCGCCGTTCCCATGACCGGGATCGCGACGTTCAGCTCGAAGGAGCCCGATGCGCCGGCCCAGGCGACCGTGGCGTCGTTGCCGATGACACGGGCGCACACCATCAGGGTGGCCTCGGGGACGACGGGGTTCACCTTGCCGGGCATGATCGAGGATCCGGGCTGCAGATCGGGGATGTGGAGCTCGCCCAGGCCGGTGTTGGGGCCCGAGCCCATCCAGCGCAGGTCGTTGTTGATCTTGGTGAGGGAGACGGCGATGGTGCGCAGCGCACCCGAGGTCTCGACCAGGCCGTCACGGTTGGCCTGCGCCTCGAAGTGATCCTTCGCCTCGACGATGGGAAGGCCGGTCTCCTCGGCGAGCAGGGCAATGACCTGCTGCGGGAAGCCGAGCGGGGTGTTGATTCCGGTGCCGACGGCGGTCCCGCCGAGGGGCACCTCGGCGACGCGCACCAGAGCGGCCTGCACACGCTCCACGCCCAGGCGGATCTGGCGGGCGTAGCCGCCGAACTCCTGGCCCAGGGTCACGGGCGTCGCGTCCATCAGGTGGGTGCGACCGGACTTCACGGCGTCCTTCCAGAGGACGGCCTTCTTCTCCAACGCGGTGGCCAGGTACTCCAGCGCGGGGATGAGGTCTTCGATGAGGGCCTGCGTCACGGCGACGTGGACGGACGTCGGGAAGACGTCGTTCGAGGACTGCGAGGCGTTGACATGGTCGTTGGGGTGCACCGGTGAGCCCAGCTTGCCCGACGCCAGGGTCGCGAGCACCTCGTTCATGTTCATGTTCGAGGACGTGCCCGAACCGGTCTGGTAGGTGTCGACGGGGAACTGCGCGTCGTACTCACCGGTGACCACCTGGTCTGCCGCCCACGCGATGGCGTCGGCGATGTCGCCATCGAGCGTGCCGAGCCCCTTGTTCGCGAGCGCTGCAGCCTTCTTGATGCGCGCGAGGGCGGCGATCTGGCGCGACTCCAGTCCGGAGCCCGAGATGGGGAAGTTCTCCACGGCGCGCTGGGTCTGCGCGCTGTAAAGCGCGTCCTTCGGCACGCGGACTTCGCCCATCGTGTCGTGCTCGATGCGGTATTCGGTCTCAGCCACGTTTGTCTCCTTGTGGGTTCGTGTGATCAGGCAGCCGCGTCATTTGCGGTGCCCACGGTGAAGTGCGCGTCCACGGCGCCGTCGGCGAGGCGGTAGTTTGCCGCCACGATCGCCAGGCGACCGGCAGCCACAGCATCGGAGATGACCTCGGACGAGTGCAGCAGTTCGGCGACGGTGGACTGCAGGTGCAGCTTGCCGACCAGTTCTGCCGAGACGTCGACCGACGTGGTGCCGGTGTCGGCCTCGATCTTGCGGGCCGCGGGGACGATCGGCGCGATCAGCCGCCAGACAGCCGGCGGAAGCACCGGTGCATCGAGAGCCGTGGAATCGATGGCGGCGCGGACGGCACCGCAGGAGTCATGACCCAGCACCACGATGAGGGGAACGTTGAGGACCGCGACGGCGTACTCCAGCGAGCCGATCACCGAGGGGGAGGTCACCTGTCCGGCGTTGCGGACGACGAACAGGTCACCGAGACCCTGGTCGAAGATGATCTCCGCGGCGAGGCGCGAGTCTGCACAGCCGAACAGCGCCGCATGCGGGAACTGCGCCCCCACGGTCTCGTGTCGGCGCTCACTGTCCTGATGCGGGTGCCCCGGGGCGCCTGTCACGAAGCGCTGGTTGCCTTCCAGCATCTGGGACCAGGCCTGCGTGGGGGTGAGCTGCTGAGTCACTGCGCGGTTTCCTTCTCGATGGTCGTGGCGAGCTGCGTCGCGAATTCGCGGATGAGCTCATCCGTGGTCTTCCCGTAGAGCAGCACATAATCGTCGTCGACCTGCGTGCCCAATGCCTGCGTGACGTTTCCCGCCTTCTCGACATCCGGGATGGTGAACACCGTCCACTCGCGCCCGCCGAGCGTCTCGGTTCCCTCGGGAAGCGCGCCCGGAACGCGCAGCTGTGCGTACCTGTCGTCGGCGTTGTAGACGTCGTTCAGCCGGACGAAACCGGTGAGCTTGCTCTCCTCCGTGGGCACATAGGAGGCGTTGAACAGCGAGTAGTTCGCGAACGAGTCCATGATGGCGACATTCGACCACCAGTTCTTCGGCGCATCGATCGCGTAGGTGGGCTGGCCGCTCGCGTTGGTCTGCATCGCCGCGACTTTCACCGGGTCAGCTGGTTTGATCTCCGGAGCGGTGCCGCGCGGCACCACCCACACGATCACCAGGACGATGAGCATCGTGACGATGAGCGCCGCGATCAGATTGCGGAAGTTCTGGGACCCGCGGTACGCCGCCGACGACGCCGCCTTGCGATCGGCGGTCTCCTGGGGAGTCTCGGGGCGGCCGAGCTCCGCTACGACGCGAGCCATCAGACGGCCTCTCCGGCGGGGCGGGCGGCATCCAGGCGAGCCTTCGCGCCGAGCAGCCACTCCTCGCAGCGCTGAGCGAGACGCTCACCACGCTCCCAGAGGGCGAGGGAGCGTTCCAGCGTCGGTGCACCCTGCTCCAGCTGAGCGACAACCTGCGTCAGCTCATCACGAGCCTGTTCGAAGGAAAGCTCGGAGACGTCGACGGGCTCGGCAGTGGCGTCGGTCATGGTTCCATCCTAGTTCGGGCGGGGGAGGCGTCATTCGGGCAGTGCACCGCTGGAGCGGGCGCCGATGGTGCCGTCAGCGAGGAGGACGACCAGCTCGGTGCCCACGGGCGCTTCGACGGGGGAGCGGACGATGCCGTCGCCGGCGCGTTGCACGATGGCGTACCCCCGCTCAAGAGTGTGCTGGGGGCTCAGAGCGCGCAGCGTGGCGTGCAGCCGCGCCATGGCGGTGTGCTCTCGTTCGATTCGCAGCGATGCGGTGGCCGTCGCACGTGAACGCAGCTGCTCCACCTGCAGCTGGCGCTCCTGCAGCATGCGGTGAGGGTCGCGCATCACGGGGCGAGAGCGCAGGTGCTCGAGACTGGTGAGGTCGTGCTGGATCCGCGTCGCGACGCGGCCGATGATGCGTGCCCGTGCCTCGCGCACCTGGGCCAGCTGCTCCAGGACATCGGGTACGACGCGCTTGGCTGCGTCGGTGGGCGTGGACGCGCGGAGATCGGCGACGTCGTCGAGCAGCGGGCGATCGTTCTCGTGCCCGATGGCGCTCACCACGGGGGTACCAGCCGCCGCGACCGCACGGACCAGCTTCTCGTCGGAGAAGGTCAGCAGGTCCTGGAAGTCGCCGCCGCCGCGAGCGAAGATGATGACATCCACCGCGGGATCCGCATCGAGTCGATGGAGGGCCGCGAGCAGTTGCGGCACGGCCTGTTCGCCCTGCACGGCGGCGTGCTCGACCCGGAATTCCACCTGGGGCCAGCGCAGCTGAGCGTTTCGCAGGACATCCTTCTCGGCGTCGGTCCCCTTGCCCGTGATGAGTCCGATCCGCTGCGGCAGGAACGGCAGCGCTCTCTTGCGCGACGGATCCAACAGACCCTCGGAGCGCAGTTGCCGGCGCAGCACCTCCAGGCGTTCGAGCAGATCTCCGAGTCCGACGTGACGGATCGATGAGACCACGAATGAGAGCTCGCCTCGTTGCACGCGGTACTCCGGTTTCGCGCACACGATGACGCGATCGCCGGTCTTGAGGTCGGCGGGGATGCGTGCGCGGATGCTGGACCAGACGACCAGACGGATCGCGGCATCTCCGGACAGGTCTCGCAGGGTGGCGAAGGTGCCGACGGCGCGCACGTTCCACTCGGTGAGCTCCCCCTCGATCCACGGAGCGCCGAGCCGCGCGATGTAGTCGCGCATGTCGCGCGCGAGGTCGCCCACCTGGGTGGGGGAGTCCGGTGTGGAATCGCGCGGGCGCACGGGGCCGGCGAACGCTGGTTTCGTCTCGGTCACGCGGTGTCGCCGATCGGTGTGCAGGAGAAGGATGAAGAACGCTCCGGGACGGCGGCCCTCGACTTGCCGTCTGCGGGGCGGTGTCCCTCATCGAAGCAGGGAGTTGTTCGGAGAACGCGCAGACCAGCGGCGGTCGACCTCTTGTCTGTCATCGTGTCCTCTCGTGCCCGCCTCATGTTCGGCGCCGTCACAGGCCGATCACCCTAGACTCGAAGGGTGAGTTCCCCTGTCGTCCACCTTCCCGTTCCCCGGATTCCGGGCCGTCGCGGACGTCTTCAGGATATCCCCGTCGACGGACCCAAGCGGGTGCTGCTCGCCGCTCCGCGCGGCTACTGTGCAGGAGTTGACCGCGCCGTGGTGGCTGTGGAGAAGGCGTTGGAGCGCTACGGCGCTCCGGTGTACGTCCGCAAGCAGATCGTGCACAACATCCACGTCGTCACCGAGCTGGAGAAGCAGGGGGCGATCTTCGTCGAGGAGGTCGACGAGGTTCCGGAGGGAGCGCATGTCGTCTTCAGCGCCCACGGCGTCTCGCCGGCAGTGGTGCAGGCCGCTTCGGACCGCGGTCTCCAGGCGATCGACGCCACGTGCCCGCTGGTGACCAAGGTGCACCGCGAGGCCGTGCGCTTTGCGCGTGATGACTTCGAGATCCTCCTGATCGGTCACACGGGGCACGAAGAGGTCGAAGGCACGGCCGGCGAAGCCCCCGACCACGTCACCATCGTCAACAGTCCGGCCGAGGCCGAGACGGTCCAGGTGAAGGACCCGTCGCGCGTGGTGTGGCTGTCGCAGACCACGCTGTCGGTGGATGAGACCATGCTGACTGTCGAGAAGCTGCGTGAGCGGTTCCCGGAGATGCACAATCCGCCGTCGGACGACATCTGCTACGCCACCCAGAACCGTCAGGTGGCCATCAAGAAGGTGGCGAAGAACGCCGACCTGGTCATCGTTGTCGGCTCAGCCAACTCGTCCAACAGCGTGCGCCTGGTGGAGGTGGCGCTGGAGTACGGCGCGAAGGCGGCCTACCGCGTGGACTACGTGGACGAGGTGAAGCAGGAGTGGCTCGACGGCGTTCGCACCGTGGGCGTCACCAGTGGCGCGTCCGTTCCCGAAGTGCTGGTGCAGGAGGTGCTCGCAGAGCTTGCGGGTGCTGGCTACGGCGACGTCGAAGAGGTGCGCACGGCGGAGGAGGACCTCATGTTCTCGCTGCCGAAGGAGCTGCGCCAAGATGCATCCGGACGCCAGGACGAGCGGGCACGCGGAGGAAGGACCCGAGCATGACCGAATCGGAATCCCGTCCCCGTCCGCAGTATGGCGAGTACGCGACGCCCGAGGAGCAGCGGGCGCACATCCGTGAGCCGCTGCCGACGACGGCGCATCCCGACCCTGCCGAGTTCTCCTGGCCGGAGGCTCCCACCGCTGCAGCGGTCGCTCCCGCACCAGTCGCTCCCGCAGTTGAACCGCGCGTCGCGCCCACGGATCGGCTCATCACCATCGTGATGCTGGCGCTCGGAGCGATGCACGTCCTGCTGTCGACGACTTCGCTGCTGTCGTACTCCTCGGTCATGACCGAGGCACTCATGATCATGGGCCTCACCCGGGAGCAGGCCGATGTATCGCGGACCGATGCGCCCGGCTACGTCATGGCGGCCATTCTTGTCGTCGGTTTCGCTGTCACGGTGTGGCTCGCGCTTCGCCGCCTGCGCGGGCAGAAGCGGAGCTGGTGGGTTCCGCTCGCTGGCTGGGCCGTGACCTGGGTGGTGGTGATCGTCGTACAGACCATCGTGCTCGCGGGCGACCCCGCGTTCCAGACCTACCTCGAGATGGCCATGAGGGGTGCCAGTACACCCACTCCGTAGACCTGGACTCTCGAACACGACGATGGCGCGTCCCCGTGGGGACGCGCCATCGTCGTGTTGGGGCTGGTTCAGCCCTGCGACTTGCCGAACGAGCCGAGCTGCTTGGTGGCCTCGATGACCCGAGCGGCCATCGCCGTCTCAGCGACCTTGCCCCAAGCACGCGGGTCGTACAGCTTCTTGTTGCCGACCTCGCCGTCGACCTTGAGGACGCCGTCGTAGTTCTTCAGCATGTAGTCGGCGATCGCACGCGTGAACGCGTACTGCGTGTCGGTGTCGATGTTCATCTTCACGACGCCGTTCGCGACAGCCGTAGCGATCTCGTCGTCTGTGGAACCCGAGCCGCCGTGGAAGACGAGGTCGAGCGGCTTGGGACCGGTGCCGAACTTCTCGGCGATACCGGCCTGAATCTCGCCGAGCAGCTCGGGACGCAGCTTCACATTGCCCGGCTTGTACACGCCGTGCACGTTGCCGAACGTGAGCGCGGCGATCCAGCGGCCCTGCTCGCCGAGACCGAGCGCCTCGACTGCCTGGCTCACGTCGCCGACCGTGGTGTACAGCGCCTCGTTGGAGCCCTCGTGCTGGACGCCATCCTCTTCGCCTCCGACGACGCCGATCTCGACCTCGAGGATCGCGTTGATCGCCTTCATGCGCGGCAGCAGTTCGCGCGCAATGTCGATGTTCTCCGCCAGCGGCACGGCCGAGCCGTCCCACATGTGCGACTGGAAGATCGGCTGTCCGCCGGCCTTGACCTGCTCCTCGCTGGCCTCGAGAAGAGGCAGCAGGAAGGAGGGCAGCGCGTCCTTCGGGCAGTGGTCGGTGTGCACAGCGACGTTGATCGGGTAGTTCTTGGCAACCTCGGTGACGTAGCGCGCCATGGCGAGGGCGCCGGTCGCGCGTGCCTTGACGGTTTGTCCGGCGAAGTAGTCTGCGCCACCGGTCGTGACCTGCAGGATGCCGTCGGAACCGGCCTCCGTCAGGCCCTGGAGCACCGAGTTGATGGTCTGCGAGCTCGACACGTTGAACGCCGGGTAGGCGAAGGCACCAGCCTTCGCGCGGGCGAGCATGTCGACGTACTGATCCGGGGTGACGACGGGCATAGGTGCTCCTTTGATGAAGATCACGAGGTCGATGCCACTCTACCGAAACGCGAGGGATGCCCGCTTTCACCCCCGTCGCAGACGAAAGCGTGGGCATCCTGACGGAAATCGTAAATAGTTTGATTCCTTCGTTACGGGACGCGCAGAATTCCATAAATCCTGACTCGGCGGATGCCATGCTGGCCCCATGGTGAGCCTGACTGACGATATGAGCCCTCTGCACCCCGACCGTAACCTGGCGTTGGAGTTGGTGCGAGCCACGGAAGCGGCGTCGATTCGCGCGGTTCCGTTCATCGGTCGAGGTCAGAAGGAACTCGCTGATGGTGCCGCCGTTGATGCGATGCGGGCCTTCCTGCGCACTGTGAACTTCGAAGGACGCATTGTCATCGGTGAGGGCGAGAAGGACCACGCGCCGATGCTGTTCAACGGCGAAGCCGTGGGTTCGGGTCGAGGTCCGCAGTGCGACGTGGCGGTGGATCCGATCGACGGCACATCGCTGACGGCGGCAGGACGCAACAATGCGCTGTCCGTGATCGCCGTCGCGGATCGCGGGACCATGCTCGACGCGTCCAGCGTCTTCTACATGGACAAGCTGGTCACCGGACCAGCCGGTGTCGGGGTCGTCGACATTCGCCTCCCCATCGGGGAGAACATCCGCCTGCTCGCAAAGGCGCTCGGCAAGCCGGTGGACGAGATCGTGGTGTCGGTGCTGCACCGTCCCCGTCACGAACAGTTGATCGAGGAGATCCGCGAGGCGGGTGCCGGCACTCGCCTGATGAGCGATGGCGACGTGGCCGGCGGTATCAACGCCGCACGCCACAACGCACGCACCGACATGTGTGTGGGCATCGGCGGCAGCCCCGAGGGTATCGTCACGGCGTGCGCGATCAAGGCTCTGGGCGGCCACATTCAGGGGCGCCTCTGGCCGCAGACCGACGACGAGAAGCAGCGCGGGTTGGATGCCGGCCTGAAGTTCGACTACGTCTACGAGGCGGATGAGCTGGTCACGAGCAACAACACGATCTTCGTCGCCACGGGTGTCACGGACGGCCAGCTGGTGTCCGGCGTGCGCCGCGAGGGCGGCTACATCTACACGGAGTCGGTTGTGCTGCGAAGCGCATCGGGAACCCTTCGTCGCATCACCTCGGAGCACCTCGCGTCGAAGTGGCTGTGAGCGTGCGGTGAGTTCCGCGGGGTTCGCGGGGTATCGAGGTCGAGGCGTCCGCGCGCGGCGGCAATCGTGAATCTGTGCGTGACGGGATTTGCTACTTCGGTGCGAGACGGGTTGCGCAGCTTCGGTGCGTGACGAGATGCGTCGCTTTCGGTGCATGACGGGATGGCGCTGCTTCGGTGCGTGATGGAATGCGCCGCTGATTGTTCGCATACCGAACGCGGTGACCATTTCGTGACCGCGCCTCCCGTGTTTCTCGCGCCGGTCGGTGCGAGAATGGGACGCGGTGTGGGGGCGTCCGTCCCCACAGACACGAAACCGAGGCGGATGATATGACCACCGACACGACGAGTCCCCGGACCGGCGCACACGCTGTCATCGTGAACGCATCGGACCCCGCGCGTCGTGCAGACGTGTTCTTCCGTGTCCGCCGTGAGCCCGGTCAGGCGATGAGCTCATGGGTCCCGGTTGGCGCCTTCGTCGTCGTCAGCCTCGTCGTCGTGGGCCTCATGCGATTCATTCCCGGGGGTGCGTGACCTCCAATCGTGCGCGCAGCGCACCGATGTCGGCGCTCGTGACCTGATCGGTCACGAGCGCCGTTTGCATGTGCGCGGGGCTCGCGGTCGGTGCTTCAGCGATAGACGCGGCGGTTTGGTCTTCGGCTTGTGCGGCAGTGGCGGCAGCATGTGGCGCTGGCGCTGACTCCGATGTCGGCTGGGCCCGTCCATCGTCCAGAAATTCGGCGGCCAGGATTCGTCGAGGAGAAGTCTGAATCTCCGACGGTTCGGAGAGAGCGGAGATCTTCATCGGATCGATGCCCGGGAATCGGCGGGCGGTGACCAGCACCCTGCTCTCGAGCGATCCGGCGAAGCGGTTGTACGCACCCACCGCACGCTCCAGCGCGGCGCGCAGATCATCCGTGTGCTGCGCGAGGGTGCCGAGCCGATCGTAGAGCTGATTGCCGAGTACCAGCAGTTCCTGCGCCTGTTCGGACACGTCCTGCTGGGTCCAGGTGTACGCGACGGTCTTGAGCACAGACCACAGGCTGACGGGTGAGGCGAGCGCCACGCGCTGCGCGAATGCATGATCGAGCAGAGCCGGATCCGCGTCGAGCGCTGCCGACAGCATCGCCTCGCTGGGGAGGAAGCAGACGACGAGCTCAGGGCTGGCAGAGAGGCCCTCCCAATACGCGCGCTTCGCCAACGCGTCCACATGAGCGCGCACTGCTTTTGCGTGCTGGATCATCGCCGCGGCTTGATCCGAGTCATCCAGCGCTGTGGCGCGCAGGAACGCGTCGAGCGGGGCCTTCGCATCGACGGCCAGCGCCTTGCCGCCGGGAAGCCGCACCAGCATGTCCGGACGCCCGGTGCGGCCGTCATTGGTGGTGATGCTCACTTGGAGGTCGAAGTCGACGTGTCGGGTCAGCCCCGCCGCCTCGACGACACGGCGCAGCTGAGATTCCCCCCAGGTGCCGCGGGTGGTGGTGGAGCGCAGGGCCCCCGTGAGCGACTCCGTGGCATGCCGCAGCGACTCATCCGTCTCCTGCGCGCGGCGCAGCTGCTCGGCCAGCGCGCCGAACTGGGCGTGTCGGTCGCGTTCGAGGGCCGTGACACTTCGATGCATGAGTTGCAGGGTCTCGTGCACCGGGGAGAGCGCGGACAGCACGGCGGCGTCCTGACGCTCGCGTTCTCGCTGGGCAGCCGTCTCCTCCCGCAGCCGCTCGTGCGCCTGTGTGGCGAGCTGTTCTTCGCGGCCCAGCTGCTCGCGCAGGGCCGCGACTGTTGACTCACTCGCGGCCAGTCGAGCCTGCAGCGCCGCGTCTCCCGTGTCGCCTCCACCGCGCACCCGCCACCCGATGGCGAGGCCCAGCAGCAGGCTGATCACGCAGACCAGTGCGATCCAGATTGCGTCCATGTGTCCAGTGTGGTGAGGGGGTCGGACATTGGTCTGGACCGGTAGACGAGGATGCCCGACGGCTTCGTCCGGGATGCGAGGGATCGCCCACGCCGGATGCGCCAGATACGCACAAAGGATGCGTCAGCCAAGGACCCGGATACGCCAGACAAGGATGCCAGACACGCCAGCCAAGGACGCCAAATAGGTCAGACTCGGGCCCTCGCGATGCGTGGCACTCCCACGCGGATGAGTGACAAACGCACTCCCGATACGTCAGCCACGCTCGCCGGAAGCGTCAGGCTCACCCACGCCGGATGCGTCACACGAGGACGCTGAGTGCGGCTTCATCCGGGATGCGGGAGATCCGCACGCCGGTCGCGTCGCTCAGGGCGTCGATGCTCGCGGATCCGGTGCGCCGCGCGGCATCGATGACGATGTGCGCACACGCGAGGGCGTCGGCAGACGCATCGTGGTGCTGGAACTCCAGGAAGCCGGCCGCTGCGGCGGCATAGGGCAGGCTGTGCGACGGCAGCACGTAGATGTTGCGCGAAAGCTGCACGCTGCACATGTACCGATACGGAGCCAGATCGTCGCCCGTCGCAGCGCACGCGCGCCTCATGACGCTCATGTCGAAGCCGGCGTTATGCGCGACCAGCACATCATCGCCCAGGAAGTCGCGGAGCCGATTGAGCTGTTCCGACCACCCCGGAGCCGATACCACATCCGCGCGCGTGATGCCGTGAATCTCGACATTGCGCGGGTGGAATTCGTCGTGCCCCGGCGGCGGACGCATCAACCAGCCGTCGGTTGCGACCACTACGCCGTCGCGCACACGAGCGAGACCGACCGCGCATGCAGAGGCTGTGGACGAGTTCGCGGTCTCGAAGTCGATCGCGGTGAAGTCCACAGGCACCTCTCCACCATCTCTCTGATCCGCGCAGCCGTGGTCAGGCGCGCCGGGGTGTTCTCGGCTCCGCGGCGCGCCATAGAGTCGGGGCATGGTGAGCCACGACGACATGTCCCGTTCTTTCGGTGCCGCTGCTGATCTCTATCAGGCCGGCCGCCCCGAGTATCCGGTCGAGGCCGTCGCGTGGATGCTGGCGCCTGTGGGGACCAAGGCCAGGGTGATCGACGTGGGAGCGGGCACCGGAAAACTGACTCGCGCGGTGCTCGCCGTGGGTGCAGAGGGTGTGACGGCGGTCGACCCCGATCCGCTCATGCTCGCCCGACTGCATGCTGAACTCCCCGATGTTCCCGTGCTCGAAGGCACCGCTGAGCACCTTCCGCTCACCGATGACAGCGCCGACGCCGTCGTGCTCGGTCAGGCGTGGCACTGGGTCGACCCGGTCGCGGGCTCCCGCGAGATCGGACGCGTGCTGCGCGCGGGAGGGGTGCTCGGACTCATCTGGAACATTCGCGACGCCGGAGTGGGCTGGGTGGCGCGGATGAGCGACATCATGCACAACTCGAATGCCGAGGAGATGATCGCGTCCGTCGGTCCTCAGGTGGCGGCGCCCTTCAACACGCTCGAGTCCCGGTCCTGGGAGTGGTCGCGCGCGATGACGCGGGGAGACCTGCTGGCGATGGCTCGTTCGCGCAGCTACCTCATCACGGCCGAACCGGAGGAACGGGCACGAATCGAGGCTGGACTGGAAGCGCTGTTCGATGAGATCGGCGCCGTCGGAGATGCCACCGTTGATCTGCCGTACGTCACGACGGCCTTTCGCGCGGTGTCGTGATTCTCCAGAGCGGATGAGACGATCCGGACGGTGCGGACATCTCTTCACAACACCCGATACTCGGGTTCGTGAGGGGGAGTGGACATGGTCGTCATCGTCGTGGGAATCGTCATCGCCGGTCTCGCGGGTCTGGCACTTGCGTTTGTGCTGGACCGCCGCGTCGACGAGCAAGAGTTCACGGACTCTTCGCGCGGCTGAGTCGACGACCGTACAGCGGGTGGGGAGAGCGTGGCCCGCGCGAGCACCGCTCCTCGCGGGCAACGTGTGAGCGCTCCGGCCTCCGCGGGCAGGGACCGCCAGCGTCGTGTCAGTGGTCGAGCCTAGACTGATCGACATGACCAGTGGGCAGCGCAGGGGATACGCACCGCGTCGCCGCGCCGCCCCTTCCTGCCGTCGCGTATGACAGCGCGACTGGAGGTGCTGGGGCCCGTGCGCCTGAACGGCGCGGAGGTTCCCGGTCTGCCGATGCGCTCGCTGCTCGTCTCTCTGGCCCTCGCGGGAATCGGGATGACGCGAAGCGTGTCGGCGCTCGCCGAAGACGTCTGGGCGGATGCTCAACCGCAGAATCCCCGCGCGGCGCTGCAGACTCTCATCTCACGACTGCGAGCGCTCGGGGGGAGCGACCTCGTGTCGCGAGAGCCCGGCGGATACGCGCTGCGGGCGGCGACGAGCGACCTCGACGACGTGCGTCGAAGCCTGACTGACCGGCACACGACACCCGAAAGCACCGTGGCGGCTCTGCAGAAATCCGTCTCGTCCTGGCGAGCAGGTCTCGCGGACGATCTGGGAGACGGCACGTTTGCGGACAGTCTGAGATCTGCCGCCGCGAACCTTCGCGCGGAAGTGCTCCGGGGGCTGGCGTTGGCGCAGTCGGCGGTCGGCAGATCCGGCGGGGCAGCCGTCACGCTGGCGGAGCTTGCAGAATGTCGACCGTTCGATGAATCTGTCCACCTCGCTCTCATGCAAGCGCTCGCGGATGATCAGCGCGTCGCGGAAGCGCTGGACGTCTTCGCACGGTGGCGGGAAGCGCTGCGGGAATCGCTGGGCACCGCGCCCGGGGCTGCGATCACGGAGCTCAACACCCGACTGCTCCGCGCGGAAGATCCCGGACCCCGCGTACGGATCGGATTGCGGGCCGCTCCGAGTGAATTGATCGGCCGCGACGATGAGCTGACCCGAGCTCGCGCGCTGCTTCGGACGTCGCGGTTGGTGACGGTCCTCGGTGCGGGCGGGCTCGGCAAGACCCGGTTTGCGCTGGCGGTCGCTGCCGAGTCGGATGCCCCGGTGGTGATCGTCGTTCCCCTCGCGGGCGTTCGCACCGACGATGGCGTCCCCCTCGCGATCGCGGCAGCACTCGGCATCAGCGAGACGGCAGCGCATCGGCCCCTCGCCGAGCCCCTGCCGCGTCCCGATCTCGCCCAGCGGATCATCGGCGCCCTCGGCGAGCGAACCACACTGCTCGTGCTCGACAACTGCGAGCAGGTGGTTGACGGTGCCGCACGGTGGGCCGCCGACCTGCTCGCCGCGGCTCCCGCGCTGCGGATCCTGGCCACCAGCCGATCACCGCTCGCGATCGCTGCGGAGAGCGTGCTCGCTCTCGAACCGCTGCAGACAGAGGCGGAAGAGCACGCTCCCGCTGTGCAGCTCTTCCTGCAGCGCGCTCGTGCCGCACGTCCAGATGCCCACCTGCCGTTGGCGGTCGTCGCACGACTGTGTACGCGTCTGGACGGTCTTCCCCTCGCGATTGAACTGGCCGCCGCACGCGTGCGCACGATGTCGCTCGCACAGATCGAGGATCGTCTGGAGGATCGTTTCGCGCTGTTGCGGACAGGCGACAGATCGGCCCCCGAGCGGCACCGTACGCTCCAGGCCGTGATCGATTGGAGTTGGGATCTGCTTCCGGTTGACGCGCGTGAGGCACTGGCGAGTCTGTCGGTGCTCCCCGGCGGGTTCTCCGCAGCTGCAGCGGCTGCGATCCTCGGGCAGGCCTACGCGGACGATCTGCTGGACGCGCTCGCATCCCAGTCGCTTCTCACCGTCATCGAGGACGCAGATTCCGGCGCACTGCGCTTTCGCATGCTCGAGACGGTTCGCGAGTTCGGTCACGACCGTCTCGAGGAAGCCGGGCGCGTGGATGCGGCGTGGGAGGCCATGATCGCCTGGGCGGTCGCGTTCGCCGCCGAACACGGTGCTCCTGCCCGGAATTTCCCCTCGGGGCTCACGGCACGCGGGCACCGTGCCGTCACCGAGGAGCACGACAACCTCGTCCACGTTCTCCGCCACCTCATCGGCGCCCGCCGTGATGATCACGCCGCCGCGCTGTTCGCGGCGCTCGCCCAGTCGTGGTTCATCCGCGGTTCTTTCACGGAGTTCGTGGGGTACGCCCCCGATATGTCTGCAGTGGCGGCACGAGCCGATCCCGAAAGCGATCTGTCGTTCATCGCGCTCGCGCTGGCGGCACTCGGCTGCATGATCGCCGGTGATCCGGGTGCTGCACGCGCGCTGGCTCTCGTGCGCTCACGTGAGCGAACTGTGGGCGAAAGGCTCTCGCCTGCCTGGCGGCTTGTCGCCGGGTCGCTGCTCGCGTCCGGGCATGGCCTCGGTCTGGGGCTTCCCGCGCCCGTGGGCGAGGGCGAGCCGCCGGCTGTCCAGCTGGTCGCTGACCTCCTGCGCTCGCACGCGGCGGAGAACGATGGTGAGCCCGACGAGGCGATGACGGCGGCGCGCAGCGGATGGGATCGCGCTCGAGCGCTGGGGGAGCGGTGGGCCGAAGGAATGGCCGCTGATCTGGCCGCGCAGCTCGCGGCACAGTCGGGGCAGGTGCAGGAAGCGGGTGTCTGGCTCGAGCGCGCGGCCGCCGTGTTCAGCGAGTACGACGCCCAAGACCAGCTCAACCATCAGGAGTGGGTACGCGGCGGGGTGCTGCTGTGTCTCGGGCGCGCGGACGACGCTCGGACGCTCTTCCAGCACCTCATCGATGAGGGCGGACTCAGTCAGGACGGGGTGGAGCTGACGTCGATCGGCGCATATGGACTTGCTGAGGCGGACCTGCTGGACGGGGATCGAGCTTCCGCGGCGGCATCGTTCCATCGCGCGCTGTCTTCGTTCGCTCAACCGGAGACCCGCCGATCGCCGTGGTTTCTCATGGCGTTGTCCGGATACCTGAGCGCTGCCGTTCGCTCGCTCGAGCTGCCGCGCGACGACCTCGTCATCTGGGAACGACGCCTGCGCACGCGGACGATAGCCACCTGTCGGCATCGTCGCGAGGGCGTCGATCGCCCGGTCCTGGGAACCGCGCTACTGGGCTGGTCCGCGTGGGCGGTGCGTGATCCTTCATTGAGCGCTCGCGGAGTCGAAGCCATTGCGCTGGCGGAGGTGCTCGGTGGCCGACAGAACATGCCGACCCTGAATCTGGCAGCCCATCTCGCGGATGCGGAGACGTTCGTCGGCGTGGAGGCGGTAGCGAGTGCTCGTGATCGAGCGGGGGCTCTGAGTGCGGAGGAACGGGTCGCGCGCGGTCTGGCCGTGCTCGGGTACACACGCTGAAACGCGGGAGGGCGCCGAACTCGACGCCCTCCCGCGATGTCAGGCCTTGCGCATGTAGGCGCGGACCGTCAGCGGAGCGAAGATCGCGACGATGATGGCGGCGCCGAGCAGCGAGATCCAGGCATCCCCTCCGAACGTGCCGCTGTTGGCGAGATCGCGTACCGCCGTGACCAGGTGCGACACCGGGTTGATGTTGACGAACCACTGCAGCCAGCTCGGCATCGTGTCGACCGGAACGAAGGCGTTCGAGAGGAACGTGAGCGGGAACAGGATGATCATCGAGATGCCCTGCACGCTGGACGCGGTGCGGGCGATCACGCCGAAGAACGCGAAGATCCAGCTGATCGCCCACGAGCAGACGATCACCAGGACGCCGGCCGCGATGACGGCGAGCAGGCCGCCGGCGGGGCGGAAGCCCATGATGTAACCCATCGTGAACGTCAGCGTGGTGGCGATGGCGTATCGAATGGTGTCGGCCAGCAGCGCACCCGACAGCGGGGCGATTCGGGCGATCGGCAGCGAACGGAACCGATCGAACACTCCCTTGTCCATGTCCTCACGCAGCTGAACGCCGGTGACGACGGAGGTCGTGATGACGGTCTGAACGAGGATGCCGGGGATGATCACGGGCAGATACGACGCGACATCGCCGGAGATCGCACCGCCGAAGATGTACGTGAACATCAGCGTGAACAGGATGGGCTGCAGGGTGACATCCATCAGCTGCTCGGGCGTGCGCCGAATCTTGATGAGGCCGCGGCCAGCCATCGTGAACGTGTTGCTCACCGCGAGCCCCAGGCCCGCGCGGGCTTTCAGAGATCGCTCGGCGGCGGGAACGATGGGAGTGGCGGCGACGAGAGTGCTCATACGGAAACCTCTTCGCGTGAGGTGGAGGAGTCGGTGTCCTCCGCGGAATGGCCGGTGATGGTGAGGAAGACCTCGTCGAGCGTCGGCTTCTGCACACTCATCTCGGCGAGGTGGATGCCGGTCTCGCGCAGCGTGATGAGGAGGTCGGCGATGCGGTCGGCATCGGCCATCGGCGCCGTGATGCGCGAGGCTTCGGGGGAGAGGGTGCCGCGGACGCCGAGCGCGTGCTCGACGATGCGGAGGGCGTCTTCGGTGTCGGCGCTGTCGCGGACCCGAAGGTGCAGCGATGAGGTGCCCACCGAGGCCTTCAGCTCATCGGCGGTGCCCTCGGCGACCACGCGGCCGCGATCGATCACGGCGATGCGGTCGGCCAGCTGGTCGGCTTCGTCCAGGTACTGGGTGGTGAGCAGCACGGTGGATCCGGTGCGGACGAGCTCTCGGATGGTGTCCCACATCTGCCCGCGGGTGCGCGGGTCGAGCCCCGTCGTGGGCTCATCCAGGAAGATGAGCGGCGGTTGTGCGATGAGGGACGCGGCGAGGTCGAGTCGGCGGCGCATGCCTCCCGAGAAGTCCTTCAGTGGGCGCCGCGCGGCCTCGGTCAGTCCGAAGCGGTCGAGGAGGTCTGTCGCCTTGGTTCGCGCTTCCGCGCGGCTGAGGCCCAGCAGGCGGGAGAAGATCATCAGGTTCTCGTTCGCGGAGAGGGTTTCGTCGACGGAGGCGAACTGCCCGGTGACTCCGATGAGCTGGCGGACGATGTGGGGTTCGCGGACCACGTCGTGGCCGAAGACGCGCCCAGTGCCGCCGTCCGGTCGAAGCAGGGTCGCGAGCATGTTGATGGTGGTGGTCTTGCCTGCGCCGTTTGGTCCGAGCACGCCGTAGACGGTGCCGGTGCGGACCTGCAGGTCAACACCGTCGACCGCCCGGTTCGTGCCGAACACCTTCACAAGGCCGTCGGCCTCCAGGGCCCAGTCGGTGGTGGGATTCGTCATGGTTCGATCGTGCCGAGACCGACTTTCACGGCACTGTCGTCGCACTTTCTGGCTCTTTTCCGCGCGGACGCGGGCGTGACGTGCGCCCCGTAGACTGGTCTGTCGTGGCCCTGACTATCGGAATCGTGGGACTGCCCAATGTTGGCAAGTCCACCCTCTTCAACGCGCTGACCCGCAACAACGTGCTCGCAGCGAACTACCCGTTCGCGACCATCGAGCCCAACATCGGCGTGGTGAACCTCCCGGATCCCCGCCTGGACAAGCTCGCTGAGATCTTCGGCTCCGAGCGCATCCTGCCGGCGACCGTGTCGTTCGTCGACATCGCGGGTATCGTCCGCGGCGCCAGCGAGGGTGAGGGCCTCGGCAACCAGTTCCTCGCGAACATCCGTGAAGCCGACGCCATCGCCCAGGTCGTGCGTGGCTTCGAAGACGGCGACGTCATCCACGTGGACGGCGAGGTCAACCCCCGCAACGACATGGAGACGATCAACGCCGAGCTCATGCTCGCCGACCTCCAGACCATTGAGAAGGCCCTCCCTCGCTACGAGAAGGAGGGCAAGCAGAAGAAGGTCGACGGCGCCGTGCTGGAAGCGGCGAACGCCGCGAAGGACTCGCTCGAGCGCGGGCAGCTGCTGTCGACCTCGGGACTGGACCTCGCACCGATCCGCGAACTCGGCCTGCTGACCGCGAAGCCGTACATCTACGTGTTCAACGTGGACGAGGCGATCCTCACCAGCGAGGAGAAGAAGGCGGAGCTGTCCGCTCTCGTCGCCCCCGCCCAGGCCGTTTTCCTGGACGCGAAGATCGAGTCCGAGCTGATCGACCTCGACCCCGCCGACGCGCAGGAGCTGCTGGAGGCGACCGGACAGAGCGAGTCGGGCCTGGACCAGCTGGCCCGCATCGGCTTCGCGACGCTGGGTCTGCAGACCTACCTGACCGCCGGTCCCAAGGAGTCGCGCGCGTGGACCATCCCGCAGGGCGCCAAGGCCCCGCAGGCCGCCGGCGTCATCCACACCGACTTCGAAAAGGGCTTCATCAAGGCCGAGGTCATCTCGTTCGAGGACCTCGTCGCGACGGGTTCTGTGGTGGAGGCGCGTGCGAAGGGCAAGGCGCGGCTCGAGGGCAAGGACTATGTCATGCAGGACGGCGACGTGGTGGAGTTCCGGTTTAACGTCTAGCGTTATTGACGGACTTCGTTATAGTCTGGTCGCGTGATCAGATCGTTCGGCAACAAGGACACCGAGCGTATCTGGCATGAGCAGTACGTCAAGCGCTTTGACCGGACGGTGCAGCGGGCGACCTTGCGGAAGCTCGAGCTGATCCATGCGGCGAAGGATGTCGAGGATCTCAGGGTCCCGCCAGGGAATCGCCTGGAGCGTCTGGTCGGCGACCGACGCGGGCGGCACAGCATCCGCGTGAACGCGCAATGGCGTCTCTGCTTCGTCTGGAGAGAGGGAGGTGCGGACAATGTCGAACTCGTCGACTAGCACTGAGAGCGACCTGATCGAGCCGATCCACCCGGGAGAGATCCTGATGGAGGATTACATCGAGGGCTTCGGGATCACGCAGAATAAGCTCGCCGTGTCCATCGGTGTGCCGCCGCGCCGGATCAACGAGATCGTGCACGGCAAGCGGGGCATCACGGCTGACACGGCGATCCGGCTGGCGCGGTATTTCGGAACCTCCGAGGAGCTCTGGATGAACCTGCAGTCGAACTATGAACTGCGGCTCGAGCGCCGAGCGCTGCGCGACAAAGTCGCTGCGATCACGCCGCTGAAGGTCGCATGACCTCTGGGGTGACCGGCTCGGAGAGTTCTCGTCTGATCATCATCCGCGGGAACTCGGGCAGTGGGAAGTCGCATTTGGCGCAGGCGATCCGAGCTGCGCGAACGCGCGGCGTGGCGATGGGTGTCGGCTGACACCTTCGCAACGACGAAGCGGCTGCACTGATGTCAGCGCCGCCGCCTCGCCGTCTGTTCAACTCAATCGGATCGACCTCCGACTAGTGTCTGAATCGATCGGAGGTGCGAGATCAGCATGGCCTTCAGCAAACAACAGCACGACGCAGTGTGCCACGCCTTCTATCTGGCGGACTACGACGGTGATCTGCGCACACTTCCGGATCAGCCGGACGGCGTGATCGTCTTCGTCGTCGAGCTGACCCACCTCACGGGTGATGCCCGGTCGCTTGAGATCGTGCTGGAAGCGCTGCTGGGCCGTCGAGTGATGGTCATGGGAGACATCGGCTCCGCCACTCAGGCGTTCGAGTAAGCGGCGAGGTCTCGATTCAACGTCGGAGGCCCCGGCTACGGTCGGCGTATGACGATTCACCTCGAAGGCATCACCGTTCTCGCCGATGATGTTGCGGCACTTGCTGATTTCTACGAGCACGCGCTCGGCTGGCACGTGGAGGTTCGTGAAGAGGCGTACGTTGCGTTCGGGGGACAGGGGGTGCGCGTCGCGATCTTCTCTCGTCCGCTCATGAGCGGGAACACCGATGGGCATCCCGCGTATGCCCTTCCGTTCACCGGACAGGCGTTCGAGTTGAACCTTCAGTGTGAAAGTGCGGACGAAGTGGAGCGGCGCTACGATCTGCTGGTCGCTGCCGGGGCAACGCCAACCGGACGCCCGGCGCTCCGCGAGTGGGGTCAGTTCTCTGGGTTCTTCGCCGACCCGGAGGGAAACATCCACTCTCTATTCGCGAATGTGTAGTCAGTGTCATCATTCCAATGCAAGCTCGGAGGATGAATCGAAGGCGAGCCGAGCAGATGTGCTGCCGTACGGTGGGTGCGTGACAGGATCTGAAAGCTCCCGACTGATCATCATCCGCGGGAACTCGGGCAGCGGGAAGTCGCTTCTTGCGCATGCGATCCGCGCGGCAAGGCCACGGGGCGTGGCGATCATCGGGCAGGACGTGCTGAGGCGAGAGGTCCTCCATGTTCGCGATCATCCCGGCGCGCTGAGCGTGCCGTACATCGACATGTCGGTGCGGTTTGCGCTCGATAACGGGCTCGATGTCGTGGTTGAAGGGATCCTGCATTCCGAGAGCTACGGCGCGATGCTCACGCAACTGCGGCTTGATCACGTCGGTGTGACTCGCTGCTACTACTACAAGCTCGATCTTGACGAGACGCTCCGCCGCCACCGCACCAAGTCTCTGGCCGCCGAAGTCTCGGGGTCTGACATCGCGTCGTGGTACCGCGGCGATGATCGCGTGATCCCTCTTGACGAGTCGGTGTTTGACGCGAGCGTAACTACCGCGGATGCGCGAGACCGTGTGTTTGCGGACTCCGGATGGGGTCCGACGCCGCAACCACATTCGTAGTCGAGGGAAGCCTCGATGGCGGGCCAGTTTTGGGGTGCCGAACTGGCGGACGGGTGGACCGACACGCGGCCGACGCCGCCGTCACCGGGCCTTCGTCGAACTTCTGACTCGGGTCTGCCAATATGGCGTCATGTCTCGCACGGCGAAGTTCTCCAGCATCATGGCTGCGCTCGCGGTGGCCGCCATCGGAATCGCCGGATGCACCGCCGCCCCGTCAGCGGCACCTGAGACGGTCGAGACATCCCCTGCCGCAACGCCGGTCACCGCGGCATCTCCGACGCAGGCAACAGTGCCAATTGCTGAGGCTTCACCAACGCCGGAACCGACGGAGTCAGAGGCGTGCGCCCGCATGTCGGACGTCTCCGGCGACGGTGGACTGTACGGGGAGCGGAAAGGGACGCTCCGCGACCTGGGCGCTCGTGAGTTCGCGCAGGGCGAGGTGACATTCGATGCGGACGGCAATCCAGCGACATACACCGTCGAGCCCGGCGATGTCGAAGCCGTGATCGCTGAACGGCTCTGCGCCTACCCGGCTCTCGGCTCTATGAACCATGTGCGCATGATCCAACCGGGGCAGGTGCTGTGGCTCACTCCCGATCCGTCGATTCCCTGGCTGTCCCTCTTCGCCCCCGATGACGCGCCAGAGGGGTTCCAGCAGCTTCCGTACGAGGAGGCAATCGAAGCCGCAGGCGAAGCAGTGGATTCGGGCGACGTGGACGCCGTGCGGGAGATATGGAACGAGACGCTCAAGGGCATGTTCGTGAACCAGGAGACGATCGACACCGTCCAGAACATTGTTGACTCCGGAGACCTCGACGCACTTCGTCAGCTCTTCTCCTGACGCCCCCGGCGAAAGAGCCTCCGTGTGCGCAGTACCCGCCCCGCTCAGATCCACCCGCGCTCGTGCGCGTGGATCGTCGCCTGCTGTCGGCTGGCGAGACCCAGCTTGCCGAGCACTGCTGAGACGTGATTGCGTACGGTTCCCGGCGACAGATGAAGGACGGCCGCGATCTCGGTGATCGTCTCTCCACGCGCACCGGCACGCAGCACATCGAGCTCTCGGTCGGTGAGCGGGCTGCGCTCGTCGCTCAGCGCATCGGCGGCGATCTCGGGGTCGACATAGCGGCGTCCTGCTGCGACCTCGCGGATGACCGCGGCTACGTCGTCGGCGGGTCGAGATTTCGGCAGGAACCCGTGGACGCCCGCGCCGAGCGCCCGCCGAAGCACCCCTGGGCGTGCGTGACGGGTGACGATCACGCAGCGGGTCGGGACGCGTCGGAGGATCTGCGCGGCTGTGTTCACGCCGTCGAGACCGGGCATCTCGAGGTCGAGGAGGCACACATCTGGGCGCAGACGTTCAGCGTCTGTGATCGCGGTCTCCCCGTCACGGCACTCGCTCACGACCTCGAGGTCCGGCTCGAGACGGAGAAGAGCCGCCAGGGCCGTGCGGATCATGTCCTCGTCGTCAGCGATGAGCACACGGATCATGACACCACATCCTCGGGCACCGAAACGGTCACGCGGAATCGATCGCCATCGTGCTTGGTTTCCACAGCCCCACGCTCGCTCTCCACGCGCTCGGCGATGCCGGCCAGACCGCTGCCCCCGCTGCCGCCTGTCGAGCGGGCATCATTCTCGAGCGTGAACACCCACGCCCCGCGATCGCGGAGGAGGGAGAGGGCGGCCCAGCCTCCGCCACCATGCTTCAGCACATTCGTCGTGCACTCGCGAACCACGGGTCCCAGCACGTCGGCGGGGGCATCGGCGGCATCAGGTGCCATGACGAGATCGACGCGCAGGCCGGCCGCGCGCAGCAGGTCGGCGGCGTTTGCGAGCTCGTCCGGAAGCGGTACACCGCGGAAGCGCGTGGCCAGCTCTCGAGTGCCACGGCGCGCTTCGTCGACACTCGTACGGGCGAGTCTCACCTGCTGAGCCGCCGCGGCGGGGTCGCGCGCGAGCATCTTCTCGGCGAGCTCGAGCTGCAGAGCGATGACCTGCAGGTGATGTCCCTGCAGGTCGTGAAGATCGTTTGCGAGGCGCAGGCGTTCCTGGGCTGCGGCGAGACGTCCCTCGGCACGGCGGGCGCGGTCGAGCTCGCGCACGATGTCCCACCACCACAGCGACGTTGCCGACACCGGTGGAAGCATCGCGACGAGGAGACCCAGCGCGGCGAGCTGGGACATGTGTCCTGCGGGGTTGAGGCGGGTCGCCTCGATGACCCACGCCGCAATGATCATCGCGACGAGCAGCAGCACGAGCCGGATCCGGATGCGGGCCCGCCACCGAATCAGGCACAGCGACTGCGCTGCCAAGGCGGTGCCGAGCAACAGGGACCCACCGGTGGCGCCGACGAGGATCGCAGAGGCGATACCCGCGAGCACGAGCGGCCACACGGGTCGGCCCGCCGTTGCCTCGCCGTCGTCCAGCGGTTCTCGCCAATAGCGCACGAGCAGCAGGACGGCGGCCGCCGTCGAGCCGGACGCGCCGATGAGGAAAAGCACAGTCGTCGGCACAGGCTCATTCGATGCCACCACGAGTGTCCACACCGAGAGGCCGAACACCTGCAGCGCCATGATCGAGACCGCCGTGTACCACCACGTGGCACGAACGTCGCGTGCGTGGGTAGCGGGTGGGGAAGTGCTCACGTCGGCAACTGTACGGCCATGACATTTGTCATGGACCGCCGAACGAATCCTCCCGGCCCGTCATGACACTCTGACACTGCCGCGGAGCGGGCGCTTTCGATGGGATGGAATCACCGCGGAGCACACCGCGGACTCACCCCTCGGGAGCAGCAATGTCGAATATCGTGTCCGACCTCGTCCTCGGTTTCCAGAACCTTGTCGCGGGGGTGCCGGACCTCGTTCAGCCGCTTGTCGTGGCACTGGCCGGCGCGGTGCCCTTCATCGAGGGAGAAGGTGCCGCAGCTATCGGCATCATCGGCGGCATCCATCCGATCGTCGCGGCCCTCTCCGCAGCAATCGGAAATCTCATCTGCGTGGCGATCGTCGTGATGGTGACCTCGCGAGTCCGTACCGCCGTGACGAAGCGCCGCACAGGCGGAGACACGCCCGCCACTGCTCGGCGAGAGAAGTTCGAGCGTGCTTATCACCGATACGGAACCCCCGGCGTGAGCCTGCTCGGCCCGCTGCTGCTGCCCACGCAGTTCACGGCTGCCGCACTCACCTCGACGGGCGTGCCACCGGTGCGCGTGCTCGCCTGGCAGGCGGCCGCGATCGCCCTGTGGACCACGATCGTCACGCTGATCGCCACGGGTGTCATCGGCGCCGTGGCCTGACCGCGATCACCCGCAGCACTGTCGTCTCTCGCCCGTCCTCTCGGCATCTCGAGGAGCGCCGTCATCGCCGCGGGCTCAGCGATCGTCTGGCGCGAGGGAACCCGTGGCGGTGCGCCGCGATCGTCACGATGAGGGCCGTTCCGACGAACACCAGGGTCCACCAGGGGAGAGATGCGGCCCCGGTGGTGAGGATGAGACCTCCACCGAGGGCGCCCGCGGCGATGCCGATGTTCCAACACGTGACGATCAGAGACTGAGCGATATCGCTCGCGGCGCCCGCGACGTCGGCTGACGCGGTCTGTAGCAGTGTCGCTGTCCCGCCGAAGCCGAGCCCCCAGACTGCAGCCGAGAAATAGACCAACCCGGCGACGCCCGATGAGACGCCCAGCAGAAGTGTGGCGGCCGCGAACAGAGCGCAGGCAGCGATCATCAGGCGGCGAAGGTGTCGGTCGATCAGCGCGCCGGTGATCCCGATGCTCGCGAGAGCTGCGACGCCGAAGATCAAGAGCACGAGGTCCACTCGATATCCCAACCCGTACTCGTCGAGAAGGGGCGCGATGTAGGTGTACAGCAGGTTGTGTGCGAGGACGAAGGTCAGCGTCACGATCAGCACGGCGGCGATTCCGGGGGTGCGCAGAACGTGACGGAACGGTACTCGTTCCGTCGCGGTTGTGCCGGCGAAATCGGGGACGGCGGCGATCACCCGCACGATCAGCGCGATGGTGAGCACCGTGACGATTCCGAACGTCCACCGCCACCCGATGAGGTTCGCGAGAGAGGTGCCCGCGGGGATGCCGATGGATAGGGCGATGGGCGTGCCGGCCATGGCGATCGCGGTGGCTCTGCCGCGTTGATGGGCGGGGACCAGGCGCCGGGCGTAGCCGGCGAGGAGCCCCCACAGCAGACCGGCGGCAGCGCCACCGATGACCCGCGCAACGATCGTCACCGCGAACAGGGTGGACAGCGTAGCGGTCGCGTTCGACAAGACAAAGCCGACGAGAGCGAGGACGAGGAGTCGTTTGCGCGGCCAGCGGACGGTTGCGGCGGTCAGCGGCACGGCTGCCGCAGCCGATCCGATCGCATAGACGGTCACGAGCTGTCCCGCGACCGATTCGGTCACTCCGAGATCGGCACTCATCGCGGGCAGCAGGCCCGCGGGCAGCGCCTCCGTGAGAATTGTGAGGAAACCGGCCGCGCCGAGGGCGACCAGGTTTGCGATCGGCAATTTTTCCGAACGTCGGGCGCCGTTGAACGGGGGAGTGGCGGTAGTCATTCGGCTACTGTCGATGCTTGACACTAATGTCAAGGTCAAATCCACTGGGCGAGAAGGGAAGTCGCGCATGAGAATCGGTGAACTGTCCACGCAGACCGACACCCCGGCGCGTTCCCTGCGCTACTACGAGGAGCAGGGACTGATCGAGCCGAAGCGGCTCCATAACGGCTACCGCGACTACGACGACTATCTGGTGGACCGCGTGATCCAGATCCGAGGACTTCTCGAGGCAGGCCTTCCCACGCGCATCATCAAGCAGATCCTGCCCTGCCTGGACAAGCCGCGCACCATTCATTTCGCCGACGCGACGCCGGAGATGCTCGCCACCCTGCAGCGCGAACGTGATCAGATGACTCGGCGTATCGAGTGCCTGATCCGCAACCGCAACGCCATCGACGGCTACCTCGGTGCCGTCAGTGAATTGGCCTGACGAACTCGGGTTCCCTGCTCATTTGACCATGACATTGGTGTGATGGTTTTACGGTTCCTCTATGTCATCACAGAGCATCTGGTCCACCGAACGCGGCCACGGCATGCCCGTCGTCATGATCCACGGCTACACCGTCGATCATCGCGTCCTGCTCCCTCTCGAAGCCGCCTTCTCCGGGGAGGCGAGTCTTCGGCGGATCTATGTCGACCTGCCCGGTCACGGCAACAGCCCCCGCCTCCCCGGTGTGACAACGGCGAGTGCGCTCGCGGACGCGGTGATCGACTGGATCGAGAACACGATCGGGAGCGAGCCCTTCGTCGTGGTCGGCCAGTCCTTCGGCGGGCAGATCGCGCGTGCCGTCACTGCTCGCCTCGGGGTGCAGGTCCTCGGAATGGCTCTGCTGGTGCCTGTCGTCACCTGGGGCGAGGATCGGATTCTGCCCGCGATGACGACCGTTGGTCGAGATGAGGCGCTGCTTGCACAGCTCCCCGCCTCAGAGCGGGAGCTCTTCGCGGCCGTCATGACCCGATTGGACCAGCCCGGATGGGAACTCTTCACCACGCACATCCTCCCGGGGTGGGAGGCTCATGACCGCGACGCAGCTGCGGAGCTCGAAGCCGAGTTCCTCCTGCCTCGACTTCCCGAGGCGACAGCCGCGCCGCATGACGGACAGCACCTGTTGATCACCACGCGAAACGATGCGCTCGTGGGGTGGCACGACCAGTTGAGCCTGCTGGAGCACTACCCCCACATGAGCACCGCGATCCTCACCGACGTCGGTCACAGCCCCCAGGTTGAGTCGTCGGCTGTCGTCTGCGACCTCATCGGTCACTGGCTCGACCGGCTCGAGCTGCAGGGCTGACGGAGGACAGGGCTGATCGCGAGTCAGTTGTGAGTGTCATCCGTAGGTTGACACTCACAACCCTCGCCCGTACGCTCGCCCCATGGACGAATCACCGGCGCATGGCTTGTCGCTTGCCGACCTCGCTTCCCTCGTGGAGGCGGGTGGGCAGGGGACGCCGTCCCGCGCCGGCGACGAGGTCCTGATGATCCAACACGCGGATGAGCTGGTGCGTCGTTCGCGTGAGCGCCTGCAGGAGCTCGTCTCCATCGCGCGTACGCACGATGTTTCCTGGCAGGAGATCGGCGACACGCTCGGCGTGAGTCGGCAGGCCGCGTTCAAACGATTCGGCAGCAGGAATGAAGGAGAGATGATGACGGCATCGGTGACAGACCTTTCGGATCGCACGAGCGAGGTGTTCGCGCACTTGGACGCCGGTGACTACGAAGCGGTGCGAGCGCACATGACCTACGCCTGCAGTCGTGCGCTGAGCAGGCGCAAGCTGATGGGCGTGTGGGAGCAGGTCCGGAGTGAATCCGGCCGCCTGGATGCCTGCGTCGATGCGACGACACAGACTCCGGATGGCAGCACGGCGCTCGGCAAACTCGCCAATCGGCACCTGAGCACCGGCGCGATCGTGCAGGTGACCCTGCAGCACGAGGCCGGCGAGTGGATCGGTCGTGTGGCCTATAACGGCACCGGCAAGATCACCGGCATCCTCATCGCGGCTCCCGGCTCACGCGACCTACCGTTCTGAGCCCGGGAAGGCGCCGCTGTGTAAGCTGTCGGCGGGTTCGGCGCAGAGACCGGCGCGTATCCGAGGGGGGAATCGCATGATCAGCTCTGTCGACAACGACCGACACGACTCCGACCGGTGGGCTGGGGTGAACTGTGATGTCTGACGCCGTGTTGGTGGTGCGATACCGGGAGCCCGATCGCACCTTCGCGGAGCAGAAGCTTCGGCGTCTGATGCGCACGAGGTCGATCCTGATCATGGTGCTTGCGCTTCTGATCGCTCTCTTCGGTCCAGGGTTACTCCTCTTCGCGATGGTTGAAACGCGTGATTTCTCCGTGGGCGGCGTCCTCGTCACCATCGTGCTGTTCATGATTCCGGTTGCGATGTGTGTATTCGCAGTGCGGCAGCTTCGGCGAAAGGCTTACCTCCCCGAGCTGGCGGTCACGATCACGCCGGACGCCGTGATCTTTCCTGCGATCGACCGGTTGACGGCGCTCTCTCCCCGGCTCCGTGCCGAGGAGTGGGTCCGCGACGGAACGCGCGCCGAGATCCTCGCACCAGCCGGTCTGAGTGCAGCCCGTGTGGTGTTCACGCGACAGGACAACGGCAAGCGGCGTCGGCGCGCGATCGCGGCCGGCACCCTCGACGTCGACCCCCGCCTCATCGTGGACGTTGTGAACAGCGCACGAACCTCCGAGCAGTGAGCATCGGGCGCTCCGACCGCGGCGATGACAGCACACATGCAGGTCCTCGCCATGCGTGACCCGGCGGTGCGAGGATGGGCGCATGCCCGAGTCTCCTGAGGTGCAGGCGCTGGTCGAGTTCGTCGATGAGCGGGTCGTCGGTCGCTCGATCACCGACCTGGATGTTGCCGAGTTCCGCGTCGTGAAGACACGCGATCGTCCTCCGGCTTCGCTTGTCGGGGCGACGATCAACCGCGTGCAGCGCTTCGGCAAGCACATCGGATTCCAGACGACCGCCGGGTGGCTGATGGTGGGATTCGGGCGCAACGGGTGGCTTCGCTGGCGCGATGCCGGTGAGGCGATCGATGAGCCGCCGGTTCCGGAGGTCATGCGGATCGGCTTTGACGATGGCGTGCGGATCCAGGTGGTCGACACGGGGGACTTCCTCGCGGTCACCGCCGCGGTTGTCGATGTTCCCACGGACGTCTCCGGTATTGCCGCACTCGGTCCTGATCCGCTGGCACCCGAGTTCTCGCGAGACGATCTCGAACGGGCGCTCGGGACGCGCCGGAAGCAGATCAAGGCCTTGCTGCAGGAGCAGCCGTCGATCGCAGGCATCGGCAACGCGTACTCCGACGAGATCCTGCATCGCGCGCGATTGCCGCACGGCCTGCATGCGGTCGCCCTCGATGAGTCAGCGCGGGAGCGGCTGTATGACGCGATCGTCGACATCATGCGGGGTGCCCTTGAGGATCGCCGCGGCGTGGCGCCGGAACGGCTCAAACAATCGAAAGTCGAGGCGATGATCGTCCACGGGCGCGGCGGGGAACTGTGCCCCGTCTGCGGCACGGTGATCGTGGACGAGGTCTTCTCCGGGGCATCCGCCCAGTTCTGCCCGCACTGCCAAGCATGAGCAGGGTCCGTGTCGTCGGGTTCGACCTCGACGGAACCCTGTTCGATCACCGCGGATCCGCCACGACGGGCGTCCGGGAGTTCCTCCGCGGGCTGGGTGTGGAGCCGACAGATGAGATCGTCACCTTCTGGTTCGCCGTCGAAGGAGCCGAGTTTGAACAGTGGCGAGCGGGACGGATCACGTTCGGGGAACAGCGGCGGCGTCGCCTCAGGCGCGTTCTCGCCGAGTTGGGTATCAACCACACCGATGACCCGGACGATCTCGACCGTCTCTTCGACCGATACCTGATCGACTACGAGCGGGCTTGGCGACTGTACCCGGACGTCACCGAGGTCTTGGCGATGCTCCGTCAGCGCGGCCTACGTCTGGGGCTGCTGACCAACGGAAGTGAGGATCAGCAGCGCCGGAAACTGTCAGTGACAGGTCTTGACGACCACTTCGACGCCATCTGCGTGTCCGAAGCAATCGGCGCACAGAAACCGGATCGGGCTGCCTTCCTCGCCCTCGCGCGATCTCTCCAAGTCGAACCCCACAGCTGCCTCTTCATTGGGGACAATCCAGAGCAGGATGTTGTCGGTGCTATCAGGGCGGGAATGCGTGCAGCGCGGATCGAGCGCGATCGCGCGGGCGCGCCGGGACTCGCGGCGGTCATCGACGCCGCATTGGCAGCGGCTGCCGACGAAGGGCCGGAGGCGTGGCATCTGTAGGAATCCCGTAGCGGAAGCTAGCTCGTCGCGCGCAGTGCCTCCGGCAGCATCGCGGATAGGAGATCGACGATGTCTTCGTGGTTCGTGATCGTCCCCTGCTCGAGCGCCAACAAGGCTGCATGGACGACACCGGCGCTCACGAATTCCGCGATGAGATCGATCTGCGCGTCATCGCGGTCGTCGTAGGCCCGGGCGATCGTGTCGCGCGTGTAGAGGGCGAACCACGAGACCATGTTCGCGACCACGGAGGAGCGGGAACCCTCGGCGAACGAGTACTCGATCACGGCACGCTGATCCGCCAGCATGGCGACCACCCGCGCGAGTCCCGCGTGCGCGGCGTCGGAACCGGAGACGCCAGAGCTGCGAGCACGAATGTCCTCCTCGGCGAGCTCATCGAAACCGGACGTCACCACATACGCCGCAAGATCCTCGACCGCTGAGAAGTGCGTGTAGAACGTTGAGCGCCCGACCCCGGCCCGTTCACAGAGCCAGCTCACGCTGACGCGCCGCACGTGTTCGGTCGCGGCGTCTTCGTATGCAGTGCGGAGCTGCCGACGGGTGGACAGAGAGTTCGGGTCGGACGCGTCCCGCAGCCGGGCACGGCGCTGAGTCTGGGTGATCATTCCACTCCTGGTAGACAGTGTCTATCGTGTCGTAAGCTAACGTCGAGCGGCGTGAGCGCCGCGGATGATCTATTCAGTCTGGACGAAGGACGTGACCATGAAGGCGTGGCTCCTCGATGAAGTTGACGGCGACCTGCGGGAGGCGGAGGTCCCGCGACCGACGCCCGGCCCCGGTCAGGTGCTCGTGGAAGTGGTGGCCTCCGGGCTCTGCCACAGCGACGTCGGGTACATGGAGGGTGTGATTCCGCTCACGATCCCGTTGCCGGCGATTCTCGGCCACGAGGTGTCGGGCCGCATCGCCGAACTCGGGGAGGGGGTCACCGACTGGAGCATCGGCGACGCCGTGGTGAGCGCGATCTCGCCCGAGGATGCACCGGGCGTTTCGCGTGACGGAGCCTATGCCGAGTACGTGCTGATCACGGCGGATCGCCTCGTGCGCCTGCCGGAAGGCATGGACTGGTCGCAGGCCGCTGCCGCGACGGATGCCGGCCTCACCTCCTACACGGGCGTGGTCGTCTACGGCAAGGTCCAGCTAGGTGACCGGGTCGGCATCGTCGGCCTCGGCGGGCTGGGCATGACCGGCGCGCAGATCGCCGTCGCGAAGGGCGCGACTGTGGTGGGGGTCGAGCCGCGCGAAGCGCTCTGGGAGACGGCAAGGAGCTTCGGGGTCAGCGAGGTTGTCGCCGATGTCGCTGAGCTCGAAGGCCGCGATCTCGACGTCATCATCGACTTCGCCGGATTCGGCACGACGACATCCGGAGCCATCCGCGCCGTGAAGACGCGTGGTCGCGTGGTGCTTGTCGGGCTCGGACGTTCCGAGTGGACTCTGAACTCCATCGACCTGGTCAGCCGCGCCGTCGACCTGCAGGGCGCGACGGTTGCGGGGGTGCCGGAGCACCTGGAGGAGGTCATCGAGCTGATGGGCGACGGTCGCGTCGTGGTCAAGGCGGAGGAGATCGGGTTCGCCGAGATTCCCGACGGGCTCGAGCGGCTGCGCCGTGGCGAGGTCAACGGTCGCCTGGTCGCCCGTCTCGACGCGTGAAACTGCGGACGTCCGAGTCGCTCTGAGGACCTCTGGCAGCGGCACCGGACGGAGCGCATCTCGGCACTCAATGCCGAGGTGCGCACGTCCGTTCGCGTAATGACCGACAAGTCTCGTCAGTCCTTCTCGACGTCCACTTCCACCTCAAGTCCGCCGCGAGCCTCCTCGGGAAGCTGCGCCAGCGCGCGTTCCAGGGTGGCGGCATCCGCGTCATTCGCCGCACGGAACACCGCTCGGGAATCCGTGGTCCACACGAGTCGGATCAAGGCGAGCGTCGGCGCATCGAGCTGCGCCAGCATGACCCGCACTTCGTCGCCGGTCCCGTTCTGGCCAAGCTGGACCAGCGGACTGCCGAAATGCACCGGGATCAGTGGCGGGGGAGCGACGGCCTGCACGATCGCCTGCGCTCCCGGAACATCGGCCTCGTTCTCAAGAATCAGCGTGATCCGGTCCTGATCACCGCGCACACCGATCACCGGGAACGCCGGATTCACCTGAGCCCACGACGACTCCGTGTCATCGAGCCACTGCCCGGGCGCTCCCTCAAGTCGGATCGCCAATCCGGAGTCACTCACCGATACGTACGCGCCACCCGGGCCGGCAAGCGGCGCGAGCCGCTCGGGTGCCGAATGAGCGAGAGCGAAGGCCGTCGCCAGGTCCGGTTCGATCACGATGCCGACGCCCGTGATGCGACTGTCCTGCGACGGTCCGCGCAGCGTCACGTTGGTGACCAGGGGATCGGCCGCGATGTCTGATGCCGCGGTCACCGCGGCCGCGGTCACTGCGTCGTCGCCGAACACGGGCAGCGTGATGTCGCCGGCTGGGGCGGTGACAGAGACCCGGACGGGCTCGTCACCGTGTTCGCGGATGAACGCGCTGAGCCGCGTCAGCAGTTCCGCCGTGTCCGCGTGAGCGAGGTCGTGAGACAGCGTCACCTCTGCCCGCACGCCGTCGGTGAACGGCATGTTGTCGCCCGTCGTGAGCTCCATCTCGGCGATGGCTGGATCTCCACGAAACTCCTGCGAGAAATCCGAACGCGCGCCCGTGCACCCGGTGAGTGCGAGTGCTGCCGCCACGATGGCGCCGATACCCGCCCATCGCGTTCGTCGTCGCCCCTGTCCCATGCGATCAGCCTAGGGCGATCCGCGTTGGTCAGGAGACATGACGAATCTGCTGGCTCGGCGGCTCACATCTGGGTATCGCCGTGGTCGGCGACGGTAGCGTTGGCCACATGGCAGACACGAACGTGTGCGCATCTCCCGAGGAGCGCGTCCAGAAGTTCATGGCGGAGTACGAGGCGCAATGGCGGATCGCGGCTCCCGAGTTCGAGATCCGGGACCCTGAGCATCCGCGTCGGGCGTTCGTCGTCTGGGGTGAGCTCATGGCGGCGACGCGGCACAACCACTTCTCGGAGACGTCGAGTCTCGACCTCGCAGGGTCCTTCGGGAGGCCGGCCGAGTACGGTCCCGAGGCTGAGGAGTTCGTGCGCGTGGATGTCCACGGGGACACTGCGTACGTGATCACGCAGACCACCTCGGTGGTCAAGAGCCTGCACGAGTATGCCCTGCAGCGCGAAGGATCGGATTGGCGGATCGTCGCGATCGCCGACCACTACGGCGAACCGACGGCGCCGTTCGTCGACCGGGTCACCATCGAGTCGAACCTCGCCACGAGCAAGCCCGACGCTCCGTTCACCGATGTGCCCCCGGAGCAGCGCTTGCTCGATGAAGTACGCAACTTCACCGAGCGTGACGTCGCGCGCCCGGACGACCAGCACACGATTCGAGCGGAGGTCTCATCCGTCGGAACTCTCACCACCTCCAGCGGCGCGCTCGCGGTCATCGACTTCGGCTACGACAACGACGACGCGCGTCCGCTCGCGCGTCGGGTGGCGCCCGGTTCGTATCCCATCGAGCGCGTGACCGCGTTCGGCCGCAACGCGGCGGTCCGGGTGCGTTTCAGCGACCACGAGCCGGTCGCGTGGCATCCGGCTTCGCTTCCTGAGAGCGGTCACGTCATCGGCGTAGACGCCGGGTGCGTGTGCATCGTCGACTACGCCGCATACGCGTCGATGTCACGCCGCGACAAGGCCGCGGCTGATGGCACCTACCTGGCCGCCGCGCGCCCGGCCGCGATGACCTTCGGGCTGCCGACGGGTGACGTCGGCGTCGTCGTGGATTCAGGCTACGGCGACGGCAGCTACCCCGTGTACTGGGGCGTGGATGCGCAGGGCGACATCGCGCAGCTGGTGGTCGATTTCCTGGTGCTCGTCACCGCAGATGAGAACGGCGTTCTCATCGCTCTCTGAGACCCGATCGGATCGGTCTCGGCTGATCGGGCGCGCGTGCGCGGCCCACCGCAGAGTGGATATCGAAGGGAGCCATGATGATCGAGATCCTCAACCGCATCGTCGACGAGATCGAGTCGCATCTCGGCGCCGACATCGATATCGATGCGCTCGCGGCGCGATCGGGAACCACGGGATACCACGCGCGGCGGATGTTCTCGTCGCTGGCGGGCATGCCGGTATCCGAGTATGTCCGTCGGCGCCGCATGACCGTGGCGGCAGCGGACGTCGTCGGCGATGACGATCTGCTCTCCATCGCGGTGCGATACGGATATGGGTCGATCGAAGCCTTCGGTCGCGCCTTCCGCGCCGTGCACGGTGTCAGTCATGGCGACGTACGTCGCGACGGTGGCCCCCTTCGCAGCCAACCACAGCTCAGGTTCCGCCTGACCGTCGAAGGGAGCATCTCCATGGATGCACGAATCACTCACCGACCCGCCTTCCGCCTTGTCGGTCATGCCGCGCGGGTTCCGCTCATCCACGAGGGCGTGAATCCGCACATCCAGGCCCACATCGCGGGTCTTCCTGTCGAAGAACACGCACGCCTGAAGGCTCTCAGCAACACCGAGCCGCGCGGGCTGCTGCAGGTGAGCGACGACGTGGACGCCGACTACAGCGAGGGCGCGGAGCTCACCTACCTGCACGGGGTGGCCGTGACGGAGAACGCTGCGGTCCCCAACGCTCTCGACGTGATCGAGGTTCCGGACGGCTCATGGGCTGTCTTCCGTTCTGAGGGTCCATACCCCGCGGCCCTGCAGTCGGTGTGGGCCGCAACAGCGACCGAGTGGTTCCCTTCTAACCCCTGGCGACTGCGGCCCGGTCCGTCGATCGTCGCCGTGATCGACCGCTCGGAGGACTTCAGCACCGCCACGTGCGAGCTGTGGCTTCCGATCGAGCGCGCCTGACGTCAGGCGCGTGTGAACGGGCGAGCGCGGCGTGAACCCGCGCGAGCGACACGCGTCGTGCTCGTCACCGTTCCCAGCATGCGACCATCCGACATGACTCGGTAGGTTCCGCACCGACACTTCTCGTAGCGGATCCACCCTTCGCTCGTGGCGTGCGCTGATTCCTGAACCCAGTCATGCTGGTGCGCTTCGCTGTACATCGTTCCTCCTGCTCGTCGTTGCCGACGCCCGCTGGTGCCGTCTTCTCGACTGTGATGCAATGAGTCAGTGCAGTTCAACCATGACAACATGACGGGTCCGCTGTTGGCGGCGGACCTGGTGACGCTGGCGGGTCGGGGGTGGAGTCGCGCGGCCGTCGCCGAGCTGCTCACCGAACACGCCATCCGTCGACGTGAGCTGTCGGAGGAGGCGTGTGAGCGGTTGCGCTTATGGGCGATGGAGCTGCGCGCCGCGTTCGCGGCCCGTTCCGTGCCGGAGCGGATCGAGGCCATCAACGCGCTCCTGGCCGTGGGTACATCGCATGCGTATCTGACCACGCATGATGAGCTCCGCCCGCACCTGCACTTCGCGGCCGAGAACGATGATCTCGTCGCGCGTGTGCAGGCCGTCACAGCCGGAGGTCTGGCGATCTTCTCCGTGGAGGCGGAGGGAACACGGCTCGGCGCGTGCGAGCGCAGCGGATGCCCCGCAGTGTTCGTGGACACCAGCCGCAACGGTCGCCGCGCGTACTGCAGCACCACGTGCGGCAACTACGAGGCGGTGCGCCGTCATCGCGGAGCCGCTCGTGCCTGTGGGATCAGCTGATCCGCTCGGCGAGACCCAGCAGGATCGACTCCGGGCCACGGACGTAACACAGGCGATAGACGTCCGCGTAGGCGACGACCTCGCCGACGAGTTCTGCGCCGTGGTCCCGGAGCCGGACGAGGACATCGTCCAGATCCTCCACCTCGAACATCACGCGAAGATAGCCGAAGGCGTTCACCGGCGCGTCTCGATGATCCGCGATCACGTCCGGTGCCCGGAATCGTGAAAGCTCGAGGCTGACGTCCCCGCCCGGCGTCCTCATCATGGCGATGTCGACCTGTTGATCCATCAGTCCCGTCACACGACCCGCCCAGGGGTCGTCAATCGATGCGCGCCCATCGAGCACCAACCCGAGCGCCTCGAAGAAGGCGATCGTGGTGTCGAGGTCCTGCACCACGATCCCGATGTTGTCCATGCGCACTGTCATGGCGTCAGGCTACGCTGTGATTCCTCGCCAGGGGTGGCCGAGGTGCGAAAGTGCGAGGGGGCGTCATGGCGAAGCAGACGGACGTGCAGCGGAAGTGGAGCGCCGAGCGGCGGCTGGCGGCTCGGCGCCGTGGTCTGCGCTATCACGGTGGACCGTACATCGTCGATGACGTGTACATCTGCAGCTTCTCGTCGTGGATCGGACGCACCGATCGCCGCACCGGGCTGAGTTCGATCAGCTGGGAAGTCAAGGTCAAGCCACGCGCGATCGACGAGGTGTACTGGGCGGCTGTCGTGCCCGGCAAAACGCCACCGCGCGTTCCCGTGCATCGCCACCTGAGTGGTCTCAGCGCTTCACCACTCTCGATCGCGCGCGGCAGCATGGAGGTCTCAGACGATGACCCCGCCGATTGGGAGGGGGTGTTTGACGAGTTCGAGCGAGCCCGCCTCACGTTCATCGAAGAGACGCCCACGTTGGCAGCCTTTGCGGATCTTGTCGTCGACCCCGCGAGGAATCGCAGCGTTCACGATCTCCGGCGGCAGATCTGCACGCTGGCCGCTGCGGGCCGCGTCGACGACGCGTTGACGCTCTTAGCGGCAGCGATTGCAGGCGGAAACCGTGGGTCGTACTTCTGGGAGGCCGGAGAGTTCGAGTACTTGGATGCCTACCTTCGCGGCCCGGCGGCGTACGTAGACTTCCGCGAGGCACTCCGCCCCACGCACACGATGACGTATCTGGAGGAATCCCGCCCGCGGATCTCAATCACGATCTCCCGTAATCGAGATCGCAACGGTTTCCTTTTCTCGCTCTCGCGGCTGGACGGAACGGAGCGCTGGGCGATCATCCTGGATGCGGATGGCGGTGTGCCCAACACCGACGTTGCGCAGCTCCGCTACATCCAGTGCGCGGGCAGCGCCGAGCGCATGACTGTCGAAGTGTGTCTTCCTGGTGCCTCCGTGCCGGGATTCGTGGCCATCCAATCGGTCGTGGGGCGGCACGTCTCCGTCGCTCAGCCGATCGATCAGACGATCTCCCTGCCCTCCGTGGAGGTCACCGTCGCAGCTCACGAGGTGTTCGACGCCGCCGCGGCAGCCGAACTGTTCGACGCCTTCTTTCTCGCCGATGACCTTCCACCCGGTTTCGCGCTGCGGCCGTTGGGTGGCTTCACCGCTGACGGCGAGCGCATCGACTTCCCACAACAGGGGTGGTCGCGCAGCAAAGATCTCAGTTGATGATCTCGCCGCCGTTCGCGTTGATCGCGGCGATGCGGTCGCGCCAATCCTGCAGCACCTCCGGTGCGAGGCGTGTCCAGTCATCGACCTCCGCGAGCACCCGCAGGGGCGCGGTGCTGCGATAGGAGCGGGTCGGATTGCCGGGGAACTTCTTGTCGGTCACGTTCGGATCGTTCTCGAACTCGCCGGTGGGCTCGACGAGGTAGACCCGCGGCGCACCGTCGCCCGCGGCCAGTTCCGCCGCGAGCCCTGCTCCGTCCTTCAGCGCCGTGAAGTAGATGTGGTTCATCACGATCTCCGGCCGATAGTTCGAGCGGAATCCGGCGGTGAGGAGGTCGCCGATGGTCAGGTTCGCCTTGGTCCCGTGGAAGAACGGGCCGTCATCGAGGACTGCGTTCATCCTGACAGCGTAGGCCGCGCCGTCAGTCCGAGGCAGGAGGTCGCCGATTCTGCTTCGTCTCGCTGCGACTGCGCTTCGCCTCCAGACGGCGACGCTGCGAAGACCGCGTTGGTCGCGTTGCCCGTCTCGGCGTCTCTGGCGCCACGGCCTCCCGGATCAACTGGGCGACCCGCTCGCGCGCAGCCATGCGGTTGCGCAGCTGCGATCGATGCTCGCTGGCGGTGACGATCAGCGTGGTGTCGCTGATGCGGGCAGCGAGTTGGGCGACGACTCGCTCGCGCTGAGCGTCGGGGAGGGGCAGCAGCGTGAGGTCGACGGACAGTTGAACGCGGGAATCGGCGGTGTTGACGCCCTGACCCCCGGGGCCGGAGGCGTGGGAGAACTGCTCGACCAACGCGGAAGCGGGAATGATGAGCCCGCGAGGAATGCCCGGGCCGGGCATCACGCGAAGATCATCCATGCCTCCAGTGTGCCGCATCGGCTCAGCTGGGCGCGTTCGGGTCCTGCTCTTCGCGCAGCCGCGGCTCCACGCGGTGCTCGGGGCGCAGGCCTGCCTTGTCCGCGTAGAACGCACGAATGCGATCCATGTCGGCCGAGATGTCGCCGGTGAGCCCCAGCGTGGGCCCGAGCCCGGTTGTCATGGTGGTGCGGTCGACATAACCGAGCGTCACCGGCATCCCCGTTTCGCGGGCGATGCGATAGAACCCGCTCTTCCAGTGGGTGTGACCGCTCCGAGTGCCGTCCGGAGTGACGACGAGGCTGAACACCTCACCCGAGCGGATGCGATCGACGACCTCGGCAACGACGCGACTCGGGTCGGAACGGTCAACCGGGATGCCGCCCAGCCGGCGCATGATGCCTCCGCGCCAGCCGCGGAACAGGCTCTTCTTGCCCAGCCAGCGAACATCGATGCGCAGTGACCAGGCGATGGCCAGCATCAGCACGAAGTCCCAGTTCGACGTGTGCGGAGCGCCGATCAGGATGCTCGGGCGGGTAGGGGCGGGCTCGGAGACCAGCCGCCACCGAGACAGTGACCAGAACAGGCGCGCGATCAGCCGAGAGAGCATCCCTCCACCGTAGGCGAGCGCATATGCTCACCGCCGTACGTGAACACCCGCAAGTTCCGGCGCGTCGCGCCGGAGAGCGGTGTCGTGGTGGGCACCTAAGTTGTCGGGAGTGCGCGGGGCCGCTGTTTCGCTTTCACCTCGGGCACGCGTGCCTGATGTCGGAAGCCACCCGTACGCTCGGACCATGCCAGTGATCGATGAGGTGCGCCGTATCGCGGACGATCTGCCGGGCAGCGAGGAGCGCGAGACGACGGCCGGTCCGGCATGGTTCGTACGCAACAAAGCCTTCGTGTGGGAGTGCCGAGCCTGGCCGAGCATCCCGGCGGAGCTGCGCGAGATCATCGAGCGGGAGCTGGTCGTCGGGGTGAAGGTCGCCCAATCGATCGACGCCGAGGCACTGCGCGAGATGCATCCCGACGTGTTCTTGGCACAGACCACACGTTGGGGTGAGCCGAAGATCGCGTTTCGCATGGGCGGGATCGATGCCGAGCATCTTGAGGAGCTCATCATCGAGTCCTGGCGCGTTCAGGCTCCCCGTTACCTCCGCCGGGAGCTGGACGAGCGGATGGGCTTCGCTGAGTCGTGACGCATTGGACGGTGAGGGACGGATTCCGTAAGCTGTCCGGAACATTCGAACCCGTCCCCGGCCCCGATGCGACAAAGCTGTCGCGCGCTCAGAAGCGGCTCCGTCCGTGTGGTGGAGGGTTCGGGAGAGGAACCTATGCGGCCCGACGCTCGCGATCCCACGTCTCCGATGCCCGCGCAACAGCAGCGCTCTCTGTTCGGCAGGGTGCCCTGGTGGGCCTGGATCGCCATCGGCGGTGTGACGGTGATCCTGGCTGCGGTTCTTGCGCCGCTGCTGGTTCTGGCTTCTCTTGTCGTCCTCGTGGCCGGCATCATCAGTCTGGCGCGCGGCACGCCGACCTGGCTGGGGCTCCGATCCCGCCGCACCGCCGCAATGACGGTTGCGGGTGCGGCCGTTGTCCTCGTGATCGCCTCCGTGATCACCTCGGTGACTCAGCACGCCGACAAACCTTCGGCGAGCACGCCTGTTGGCTTTGCCGCCATGGAGCCCACGCCCACTACTCACACGGAGCGAGCCGCGACGGCGCCCGCCCCGGAAGCTGTGCCGACCCCGGTGGTCGTGGTGAGCGAACAGACCGTCACCGAGCCCATCGCATTCACCGAATCCGTGGTTGACGACAACACCATCCCGCAGGGCGAGACGCGCGTCACGACCGTCGGCCAGCCGGGCGAGATCGCGGTCGTGTATCGAGTGACGACGGTCGACGGCATCGAGACGGAACGGGTCGAGGTATCCCGCACAACGACGGTGGAGCCAGTCGGACAGGTGATCGCCAACGGCACATATGTCCCGCCGCAGACCTTCGTCGGCGGAGTGGAGGAAGCGGTCGCGGAGGACGACGGATGCGACCCGAACTACGCGGAAGCGTGCGTCCCCATCGCATCCGACGTCGACTGTGCCTGGGGTACCGGCGACGGACCTGCCTACTTGGACGGCGTCGCCCGCGTCATCGGCTCCGACATTTATGGCCTCGATCGCAACAACGACGGCTGGGCGTGCGAGCGAGACTGATCCGCATGGTCACTTCTTTCGGGCGATCCACCAGTCCGTGAACTCCACGGCGCGGCCGTCGTCATCGAAGCGCACGAGCCAGAGGTTGTCGTATGTGCCCTGCTTCGCACCGGTCGGATAGGTGGTGACACCCCGAATGGCGGCGGCATTCGCATCTTCCGCGGCGATGGACCACTCGAACTCCCAGGTGCCGGGTTCGTCGCGCTCTGCCAACCAGAACGGGACGATCTCGTCAATGCCGGAGGCGATCTGCGACGCGTTCGGACGCGGATGGTAGACCGCGTCCGGCGCGAAGACCGCGGAGATGTCGGCGGGGTCGTTCGTCCGCCACGCGGTGAGGTAGCGCGCCACGAAGTCGGTTGCGTTTGTCATGGAGCAAGTCTGGCTCGGGCCTCCGACATTGGGCCAGATCGAACCGGGGGAGTCAGCTTGTGAGAGCCAGGCGCTGCTCCATTGCCAGCTCTGCGGCCGCGTTCACCGTGGCGAGAGGAAGGCGACCGTCTGCGACCGCGGCTTCGAGACCACTCAGTAGGTCCGCCGGCGAGATCGGATGGGGTCCGTCGGCGACGATCACGAGCATCGTCGTGCCCGCCACGAGGGCAGACACGGCGTTCGTGACGCGACCCGCGTAGACCGGATCGCCCGAGTTCTCCAGCATCCCCATGTCGTCCGAGACGATCAGGCCGTCGAAATCCAGATCGTCGCGCAGGATGTCGTGCCAGCGTGGCGACAGCGACGCTGGAAGCGAATCGACCGCCGAGTACACCAGGTGACCCAGCATCACGGCATCTGCCCCCGCGTCGATTCCAGCCGCAAAGGGTCGGGCCTCGGCGGCCTTCCAGCGGTCGAAGTCGAGATCCGTGTGAGGCAGGGAAGAGTGTGAGTCGCCCGCGGCAGCACCGTGTCCTGGGAAATGCTTGAGCGTCGAGAGCACGCCGGCCGACGCCTCCGCCCGAACAGCGGCGGCGACGCGCTCAGACGCGGAACCGGGGTCGGTTCCGAGGACCCGGGAGAAGATGAACGAGTCCGGGTCGGCCGTGATGTCGGCGACGATGCCGAAGTTGGTGTTGAGCCCGGCCTGCCTCACCAGGGCCGCGCGCTGCGTGAAGGCATCGGTCGTACTCTGTGCCGGAGCCTCGGCAAGGTGGTGGCCGGCGGGCAGGTCATCCTCGGGCAGCCGGGCCACATCGCCGCCCTCCTCATCGATCGAGAGAATCAGTGGCGGGTCTGCAGACACGGCTCGGGTGATCGCTGCGACGTCCGTGATGCCCGCACCGACGTTGTCGCCCATCAGGATCAGCCCACCCGGGTGATACGCATCCACGAACGTCTTCAGCGCCGCCGGGTCGGTTCCGGCGGAATGAAGGATCAGGAGCGACGCGAGACGGTCGCGAACGCTCATCGCCGCAACGAGTTCCGCCGCGACGTCCGGCGTGGGTGTGGGCGTCGGCGAGGGGGTCACGGAGGGCGACGCCATGCGGGTCTGAGATGGCGTGGAAGCGGGTCCAGCCGCCGGTTCAGGGGCGCACGCGGCGAGCCCGAGGAGGAGGACAGCCGCCGTCGCGCCCAGAATGCGGCGAAAGAGAGGGGAGCGGTAAGACATCCTCTCCACCGTACGTCCGGTCTCCGACGTTCGTCTGGGGGCCTCAGCTCGTGACCGGGTCCGGCCGAACCCTCACGTTCCCCTGCCACGCCCAGATCAGAAGTGCCGTGATCGCCCCCGCGCAGAGGATCGTGGCGAGCACGACGATCTGGAATCGGCCCGCCTCCAGCGGTGAGATCCCGCCGAAGATGGCCCCGACGAACGCGCCGGGGAGCACCACGAGCCCCGTCGTGCGGGTCTGATCGAGCGAGGGAATGAGCGCTTCACGCACCGCGAGGCGGCCGATGTCCGCGGTCGCACGTCGAGGCGTGGCACCCAGAGCCAGCCACCCTTCCACCTGATCCCAGCGCTCCTGCACGGCGTGCACGAAACCGCGTCCGGTGAGGGTTGCCATGCTCATCGCGTTGCCGATGACGATCGCCCCGATCGCCAGTGCGTACCGCGGCGTGAGGTCAAGTGCGCCGGTCGTGAAAACGACGGTGGTCGCCGTGAGAATGCCCGCGAGCATGGCGCTCCCGCAGACGAGAAGCCCCCGCCAACGGGTGCCGTGCGCAAACGTTCGCTGTGCCGCGACGGTGATCGCAATGGCGAACATGACCACCAGAGCGAGTGCGATCCAGCCGGGAGATGAGATCACCCCACTCAGGAGCACGCTGATCACTGCGAGTTGGATGACGCCGCGCCCGATCGCGGTGACAGCGGAGCCCGGGTGCGCGATACCGGCGGCATACAGCGCTCCAGTGGTGATCGTGGCAAGCACCGCTGCGCCGACCAGCGAGGGCAGCAGTGCCGACGAACTCACCAGGTCGATCGACATGCTGACACGGATCAGTGAGTGTTGCCCTCGGCGGTGCCGATCTCGACGGGATCGGGGTCGGCGACTTTCCGATCCTGGCGGGGGAACACCACCTGCTGCAGGATGATGATCACGCTCGCTGCGACCGGGATCGCGACGAGCGCGCCCAGGATGCCACCGATCGCACCACCAGCCACGGCACCGATCACCACGACGGCACCGGGCACGGCAACTGCCTTGGCCATGATGCGCGGGCTGAGCACGTAGGCCTCGATCTGCATGTAGACCAGGTACCAGATGCCCACGACGATCGCCGGGACGTAGCTGCCACCGCTCGCGAGAGCGCCGATGAGCACGATGGTCGTATTGATCACCGAGGCAGAAAGGGTGCCGACCAGGGGGATGCACGAGCCGATGAACGCGATGAGGGCGAGCAGCACGGGCATGGGAGCTTGCACGACGAGCATAAGAGTCAGTGTCAGCACGCCGTTGATCGAGGCGAGGCTCGCCTGCCCGATCACATAGCGGCCGACCGCTGCCGACACGTCCTCCATCACGTCGCTGAATCCTGCGCGCTGGTAGGCGGGAACGAAGCGCACCGCCACGCGCTTCATGCCGCGCAACGATGCCATGAAGTAGAGCGTGAGGATGAGCACGATGATCACGCCGGTCACGCCGCTTGCGATCCCGGAGCCCACCTGCACGATGCCGCCGCCCACCGAGAAAATGTTGTTCGGGTCTTGAATGAACGACAGCGCGCTGTTCAGCGCCTCCTGGATGTTGGAACCGTAGCGTGTGGTGATGTCGTGGTACCAGTCGGACGCCTGCACATCGCGGACGACCTTCGGCAGCGTCTGCGTGAGGTTCGTGATCTGCTCGATGATCACCGGCACGATGGCCCACAGGATGCCGGCGAACACGATCAACACGATCGCCACGACGATGCCGACGGCCGCGCTACGCGGCATTCGTCGCTCCAGGAACGAGATGACCGGGTCCAGTCCGAGCGCAAGGAACAGCGCCACGCCCACGTAGACGAGGACAGTGGCCATCTGACCGATGACCATGCCGATCGTGAGGGCAACGAGCACACCCAGGCCTCCGAGCAGACCCCAGATGAACGGCTGCACCCGGAACGAGCTGGCGGCGACGGGCTGCCTGCTGGAAACGGAGAACTCCAGCGGTCGCTTCTTCATTTCCGCTCCCCTCTGCGAACGTGTTCTGACCAGAGTAGTGTGCGGCACGGACAGTCCTCGTCTGACGCCCGTGATGTGCCGCGAGGCGAGTAGCATTGCGCCATGACCACTCCTCAGACGACCGTCCAGCCCCTCACCCCCGCCCTCAACGGGCTCAACCTGTTGGGCGATGACGCCGCAGGTGCATCCTGCTGCGGCGGTTCCGCGTGCGGAATCTCCGAGGGCTGAACGACGCTCTGATGATGCAGAAGGCCCGGGCGATCGCCCGGGCCTTCCGCGTACCGTCGGCGTTCAGTGTGCGGGCGCACCCTCGGGCGCGTCCGCCGGCTTGCGGATGAAGAACGACATCACGAAGGTGACGACGGACAGCGAAGCGGCGATCGTGAACGCGGCCCCGGTTCCCGCGGCACCCGCCACACCGTCAGCAGCGCCATGAGCCGCCGCGGATGCCTTGGCAGCCTCCAGGATCGTGATCATGAGGGCGATTCCTGCGGCACCCGCCACCTGCTGCACGGTGCCGAGCACCGCGCTGCCGTGTGAGTAGAACCTCCGCTGCACCGAACCGAGTGAAGCCGTGAACAGCGGGGTGAACGCCATCGCCAGGCCGATCGACAGCAGCGTCTGGGCCACGCCGATCACCCACACACTGGTGTCTGCGGTGAGGGTGGTGTAGAACCACAGCACCGCCGCCGCGATGAACGAGCCCGGAATCAGCAGCACACGAGGACCACGCGCGTCATAGATGCGCCCGATGAGCGGTCCGAGCAGACCCATGGCGAGCGAGCCCGGCAGCAGCAGCAGACCGGAATCGAGGGCCGAGATGCCCAGCACGCTCTGCATGTACAGCGGCAGCACCGTGATGGCGCCGAAGAACGACAGCGACAGGAACAGCATCATCAGGATGGACAGCGTGAAGTTGCGCGAGAGGAAGACGCGCAGATCCAGCAGCGCGTCATCCTTGCGCTGAAGCACCAGCTGGCGCCAGATGAACAGCGCCAGTCCGATCACGCCGACGGCCAGCGATGCGGCGAGCGTGATGCCCGCCAGCGGGCCCGCACCGTCGCCGCTTGCCGCGGCCTTCTCCGCGCCACCGATCTGGCTGAGCCCGAAGACGATGCCGCCGAAGCCGAACGCCGACAGCACGATGGAGAGCACATCGAGCGGAGCCTTCTTGGGCTCGCCGACGTTGACCATCCACTTCGCACCCGCGAGCATCGCGAGGATGGCGATGGGCAGCACGATGCCGAAGATCCAGCGCCAGCCGATGGAGTCGAGGATGAGACCGGCCATGGTAGGGCCGATGGCGGGCGCGAGCGACATCACGATGCTCATGCGGCCCATGAAGCGACCACGAGAAGCGGGCGGAACCAGCTCCATCACCGTCGTCATCATGAGCGGCATCATCACGGCGGTGCCGGACGCCTGAACGACGCGCGCGACGAGCAGCACCTCGAAGCCGGGCGCCAGGAACGCGATGAGCGTGCCCGCGCTGAACAGCGTGATGGCCGCGAGGAACACCTGGCGGGTGGTGAAGCGCTGCAGCAGGAAGCCCGTGGTCGGGATGACCACGGCCATGGTCAGCATGAACGCGGTGGTGAGCCACTGAGCGGCTCCCGCGGTGATGTGCAGGTCGTCGATGAGGTGCGGGATCGCCACGCCCATCGTCGTCTCATTGAGGATGGCGACGAAGGCCGCCGCGAGAAGAAGGGAGAGGAGTCGATTGGCGTTCGCGGGCATCGCGCCGGAGCGAGTGGATACGGCGGCGGTGTCGGTCATGAGGTGCTTCCTGATTCAAGTGCTCGAGATGCGAGCGGGTGCGACGGGACGGGTGCGCCCCGAGGACTGCTGGATAAGCGTAACGAGAGGGTCGGACATTGCATTCCCGAGTCGTCGCGACGCGGGTCGAACGTCGTGGGACGATGGCGCCATGCGTTTCGTGCACATGCCGCTGGTTCGCATCATCACCAGCGCGATCATCGGGGTGGTCGTGGGGCTGTCGGTCGGATCCGTCCTTGGGCCGGCGGCGGGTTCCCTTGCTGGATGGGGCGCCGCTGCCCTGGTGGTGTCGGCGTGGATTCTGCTCGCGGTGTGGCCGATGGATCCGGAGCGAACCCGGACCCACGCCGTGCGCGAGGATCCTGGTCGTGACTTCGCCCGTGCGCTGTCCCTGCTCGGCAGCATCGTGTCGCTCGGTGCGGTCGTGCTCGTGGTGTTGCAGAGCAACGCCACCGACCACACGCGGGCCGGGGTGCTCGCCGCGATCGCCGTGGGAAGCGTGATCGCCACCTGGATCCTCATCCAGACCAACTACATGCTGCGCTACGCGCGCATCTACTACTCCGAGCCGGAGGGCGGGATCGATTTCAACGAGGACCAGGCGCCGCAGTACAGCGACTTCGCCTACCTCTCCGTGGGCCTCGGCATGACCTACCAGGTGGCAGACACGAACGTGCGAACCAAACAGCTGCGTAAGGTCGTCATCGCGCAGACGATGCTCGCGTACCTGTTCGGGGCGGTGATCCTCGGCACCGTCATCAATCTGGTGACGGGACTGGCCTGATCAGCGCTGGTTGCCGTTGCCCTCACCGTGGACGAGGTCGGTCGGGACCGCACGCGGCATGTAGTTCTTCCACAGAACTTCCTCCGGTGTGTCCCGGTCATCGAGCTCGGCGTCGGTGGGACGGCGCGGTTCATTCGGAGTGCTCATGCCGCAACCCTAGACCCGGGCATAGGGTGAGGGGATGAGTTTCGGCGGATTCGGCGGCGGCATGGGAGGCGGCGGTCCGTTCCGAGGAGTCGATGCCGATTCGCAGCGGAAAGCGAACGCCGCCGCCCCGCGAATTCCGGATATCGGTCGCCGCGTCGTGGCGCTGTTCCAGCCTTATCGCGGACGCATCCTGATCACCGTGCTGCTGGTGATCGCGGGGGCTGCGGTGGCCGTTGTGCCGCCCCTGCTGGTGCAACGGGTGTTTGATGACGCGCTTTTCCCCATGGACGCGCGCCCGCAACTCACCCTGCTGATCGCCTTGGTGTCCGGCATGATCGGACTCTTCCTGCTCTCCGCGCTGCTGGGCGTCGCGCAGACATGGTTCACTTCCACGGTCGGCAACGCCGTGACCGGTGACCTACGCGTCAAGCTCTTCGAGCACCTGCAGGCGATGGAGCTGGGTTTCTTCACGCGGACGAAGACGGGCGTCATCCAGTCGCGCCTGCAGAACGATGTGGGCGCGGTGTCGAACGTGCTCACCTCCACCGTGACGAGCATCATCGGCAACACCGTCACCGTGGTCGCCTCCATCGTCGCCATGGTGCTGATCGACTGGCGACTGACGATCCTCGCGGTCATCCTCATGCCGATCCTGGCGATCATCCAGCGCCGAGTGGGACAGGTGCGGGCGCGCATCGCCGGTCAGACCCAGGAGTCGCTGTCGGAGCTGAGCTCCATCACCCAGGAGACGCTGAGCGTCTCGGGGATACTGCTGTCGAAGTCCTTCAACCGCCAGCGCACCGAGTCGGCGCGCTACGCCGCGGAGAACACCAATCAGGTGGGCCTGCAGGTCAGGCGAGCGATGAGCGGCCAGGGCTTCTTCGCCGTCGTCCAAGTTCTGATGGCGTCGGTTCCAGCGGTGGTGTACCTGGTCGCGGGCTACCTCATCACCGGTGGTGCGGACACGATCACCGCGGGAACGATCGTCGCATTCACCACCGTGCAGGCACGCCTGCTGCAGCCGCTCATGGGCCTGATGCGCGTGGCGCTGGATCTGCAGACCTCGGTGGCCGTTTTCAGTCGCATTTTCGAGTACCTCGACCTCACCCCGGCCATCACGGATTCCCCGAATGCCATCACTGTCGCGGACGCGCCCGGTCCTCGCGGCCGGATCGAGTTTCGCGATGTGGTCTTCCGCTACCCCGACGCTGGCCCACAGGCGCGGGCGACGCTCGACGGCGTCAGCTTCACCATCGAACCCGGTCAGAATGTGGCATTCGTCGGCCCCTCGGGCGCAGGCAAGACCACGATTCTGTATCTGGCGCCGCGGTTCTACGAGGTCAGCGGGGGAGCGGTGCTGTTCTCCGGTGCCGACGTCCGCGAGCTCACCCAAGCATCGATCATCGACAACGTCGGCATCGTCTCGCAGGAGACGTACCTCTTTCACGCCACGATCCGGGAGAACTTGCGCTACGCCAAGCCGGACGCCACCGATGAAGAGCTCGAGACTGCGTGCCGCGCGGCGAACATCCATCACGTCATCGCCAGCTTCGAACACGGGTACGACACGGTGGTGGGCGAGCGCGGGTACCGGCTCTCCGGCGGCGAGAAGCAGCGGATCGCCATCGCGCGGGTTCTTCTCAAAGACCCGCCGGTGATCCTGCTCGATGAGGCGACCAGCGCCTTGGACACCGTCTCCGAGCGCGTGGTGCAGGAGGCGCTGGATGAGGCGTCGAAGGGCCGGACGACGCTGTCCATCGCACACCGTCTGTCCACCGTGATCGGGGCGGATGTGATCCACGTGGTGGAGGCCGGACGGATCGTGGAGTCGGGAACACACGCCGAACTGCTGTCGGCGGGCGGACTCTACGCGCAGCTTGCACAGCAGCAGATCGACGCCACTCGCGTGCTGCGCGAGGATGCCGCCGAGGCTCAGATCCCGGCCCAGAGCCCGATCGCCGTCGAGGCGGATGAGGATCCGCAGCTGGACACCGGGACGATCGCCACTCCGCCAGTGCGGTGACGCGTGGCCGCAGCGCCCCTCGACCGCTATGCTGGCCTGACAATCGAACACGACTCATGGTCGCCGCGGGAGAGTCCGTCACGGACACCGAAGGAGCAAGCCTCCCCGCCAATCTCTCAGGTCAACACACCGCGGGGACCCAGTCACTCTGAAAAGCGATCCATATATGGATCCGCCGACGGTGAAAGCACCCCTGGTGTGAAACTCTCAGGCCCATGACAGAGGGGGAGCTCCAGACGCCGTCCGGCGTCCGGCTCGCCCTTTCGCCGGGAGAATCATGACGGAACCCCGCTACACGCCCCTCCGAGACCGCCACGAGGCGCTCGGCGCCGCCTTCACCGACTTCGGCGGCTGGATGATGCCGGTGCGCTACACGTCCGATCTGGCCGAGCACAAGGCGGTCCGCGAGAGCGCGGGACTGTTCGACATCTCACACATGGCGGAGTTCCTCCTGGCCGGCGAAGACGCCGCCGCATTCCTGGACTACGCCGTCGCGGGCCGCATCTCCACGATGAAGGTCGGTAAGGCCAAGTACTCGCTGCTGCTCGACGAGCGCGGCGGCATCATCGACGACCTCATCGTCTACCGGATGGCCGACGAACGGTTCCTGATCATCTCGAACGCGGGCAACCGTGCCGCCGTCAGCTCCGCGCTCGCGGACCGTGCCTCCGACTGGGACGCGGGTGTCGCCGAGCGGCTCACGGGTGCGGCTCCGCAGCGCGCGGAAGCACTGGTGGATGACGTCTCCGACGACATGGCCCTGATCGCCGTGCAGGGACCGCAGGCGCGCGCCATCCTCGAGGCGCTGCCGGGCTTCACCGTGAGCGGCGTCGCGTTGGAAGAGCTCGCGTACTACGCGTGGAGTGAAGGCGACTTCGGCGAGACCCCGGTCTTCATCGCCCGCACCGGCTACACCGGCGAGGACGGCTTCGAGCTGCTGGTGCCAAACTCTGCCGCCGGTGAGCTGTGGGACGCACTCCTGGTGTCCGGTGCAGACGCGCTGGTCCCCGCGGGTCTCGCTGCGCGCGACACGCTGCGTCTCGAGGCGGGCATGCCGCTCTACGGACACGAGCTCTCGCTGGAGACCGCGCCCGCTCAGGCGGGTCTCGGCCGCGTCGTCGCCGTCGACAAGGACGACTTCGTCGGCAAGGACGGACTGGCGGCGCGGGATCTCACCGACGCTCCGGTGCTGGTCGGCCTGAGTGCCGAGGGCAAGCGTGCCGGTCGTGCCGGGTACGACGTCTACCGGGGCGAGGAGAAGGTCGGGGAGATCACCTCCGGCGCCCTCAGCCCGACGCTGGGCCATCCCATCGCGATGGCTCTCGTCCACCCCTCGGCCGCTGCCGAGGGCACCGATCTTCAGCTGGACGTGCGGGGCACCCGCATTCCGGCCACCGTGACCGCCCTGCCTTTCTACCGGAGGACCAAGTGACCGATCTCAACTCCCTCAAGTACACGTCCGAGCACGAGTGGATCGCCCTCGACGGCGACATCGCGACCATCGGCATCACGTCGTATGCCGCGGCTCAGCTCGGCGACATCGTCTACCTCGACCTGCCGGCCGTCGGCACGGAGATCGCGATCTCCTCCGTCGTCGGCGAGATCGAGTCGACCAAGTCGGTCGGCGAGCTGTACGCTCCGCTGAACGGCGAGGTCGTGGAGACCAACGACACGGCAGCTGCCGAGCCGTCGCTGGTCAACTCCGAGCCGTTCGACGGCGGCTGGCTGATCAAGGTGCGCGTCTCGGGCGATCTGCCCGGCGACCTCCTCGACCACGCCGCCTACCAGGCGCTGGTGGGCGAGGCGTGACCCGCTTCCAGGACCGCCACATCGGGACGGACGCCGCGGCGCAGCACGTCATGCTGGATGCGCTGGGCATCAGCGATGCCGAGGGTGACGGACTCGACACTCTTGTCGCGCAGGCGCTGCCCGCCGTGATCCGGGGCGAGCGTCCGGAGTCGGTGCTGCCCCTCGCGGCGTCGGAGGCAGAGGCTATCGCGGAGCTGCGCGCGCTCGCGTCGCGCAACCGCGTGAGCCGTCCGATGATCGGCCTCGGCTACTACGGCACGCTCACGCCGTCGGTGATCCAACGCAACGTGCTGGAGAACCCGTCCTGGTACACGGCGTACACGCCGTATCAGCCCGAGATCTCGCAGGGCCGGCTGGAAGCGCTGATCAACTTCCAGACGATGGTGTGCGATCTGACTGGCCTCGACACCGCCAACGCGTCGATGCTGGACGAGTCCACGGCCGTCGCCGAGGGGATGCTCCTCGCGCGTCGGGCGTCGCGGGCGAAGACGGACGTGTTCGTAATCGACGCCGACGCGCTGCCGCAGACGAAGGCCGTGCTCGCCACCCGCGCCGACGCCGTCGGGATCACGCTCGTCGAGGTCGACTTCGCCGCCGGCGAGGAGATGCCGGCCGAGCTGTTCGGATCCTTCGTGCAGTACCCGGGCGCGTCTGGTCGCGTCTGGGACATCTCCGGTGTGATCGACGCGACGCACACGGCGGGCGGTCTATCCGTGGTCGCGGCCGATCTCCTGGCTCTCACCCTGCTGCGTTCGCCCGGTTCGATGGGTGCGGATGTCGCGGTGGGCACCACCCAGCGCTTCGGTGTGCCGCTCAGCTTCGGCGGACCGCACGCCGGGTACATGGCGGTGCACTCCGGATTGGAGCGCCAGCTGCCCGGTCGCCTCGTTGGCGTTTCCGTCGACGCGGAGGGCAAGCCCGCGTACCGCCTCTCGCTGCAGACGCGCGAGCAGCACATCCGCCGTGAGAAGGCGACCAGCAACATCTGCACCGCTCAGGTGCTGCTGGCTGTCATGGCCTCGATGTACGCGGTGTATCACGGGCCTGATGGGTTGCGTCGCATCGCGATGGACGTCGCAGGCAAGGCGGCGACCCTGGCGTCCTGGCTGCGCCAGGCTGGCCTGGAGATCGCGGAGGATACGTTCTTCGACACCATCCAGGTGCGCGTGCCGGGGCGTGCTGGCGAGGTCGTCGCTTCGGCTCACGAAGCCGGTTACCTGCTGCGCGAGGTCTCGGACGACGTCGTCGGCATCGCCGTGGACGAGTCGACGACCCATGACGATCTGCTCGCGGTGGTCGCGGCGTTCGGCGCCGACGCACCGGGCGGCATCGTGTTCGGCGCGACGCCCTACTCCGGGGCGTTTCAGACGCTGAAGGCGGTGTGGGGCGATCTGCTCCGCCGGGACACGTACCTCACCCACCCGGTGTTCAGCCTGCACCACAGCGAGACGGCGATGATGCGCTATCTCAAGCAGCTGGCCGATCGGGACTACGCGCTCGATCGCGGCATGATCCCGCTGGGTTCGTGCACGATGAAGCTCAATGCCGCCACGGAGATGGCCGCGATCACCTGGCCGGAGTTCGCGGGTCTGCACCCGTTCGCCCCGGCCGAAGACGTGGCGGGCATCCTCGAGCTGGTCGACCAGCTCGAGACCTGGCTGGCCGATGTCACCGGGTACGACGCCGTGTCACTGCAGCCGAACGCCGGTTCGCAGGGCGAGCTCGCCGGTCTGCTGGCGATCCGCGGCTACCACCTGTCCCGCGGCGACGATCACCGCACCGTGTGCCTCATCCCGTCCTCGGCCCATGGCACGAACGCGGCTTCCGCGGTGCTGGCCGGCATGCGGGTGGTCGTGGTGGCGACGGACGATCTCGGCAACGTCGACCTGACGGACCTGAAGGCGAAGATCGCCCAGCACGCCGACGAACTCGGCGCGCTGATGATCACCTACCCCTCCACGTTCGGTGTGTACGAGAGCGACGTGATGGAGGTCACCTCTGCGGTTCACGCCGCGGGCGGCCAGGTCTACATCGACGGGGCGAACTTCAACGCCCTCGTGGGGATCAGCCGGTTCGGCGATCTCGGTGGCGATGTGTCGCACCTGAACCTGCACAAGACGTTCGCGATCCCGCATGGCGGTGGCGGGCCCGGTGTGGGTCCGGTCGCGGCGAAGGCGCACCTCGCGGCGTTCCTTCCGGGACACCCGCAGGCTCAGCGTGCCGAGCACGCCGGCGGATACGTCTTCGCCGGTGGTCCGGTGTCGGGCGCTCCGTACGGTTCCGCTGGCGTGCTGCCGATCTCATGGGCGTACGTGCGCATGATGGGCGCGTCCGGTCTGCGCGATGCGACGGCGGCTGCCGTGCTGTCGGCGAACTACATCGCCAAGCGCCTCGAGGACCACTACCCGGTGCTGTACACGGGCGAGGGCGGTTTCGTCGCGCACGAGTGCATCCTGGATCTGCGTCCCCTCAAGGAGGAGACCGGCGTCACGGTCGACGATGTCGCCAAGCGCCTCATCGACTACGGCTTCCACGCTCCGACCATGTCGTTCCCCGTCGCGGGCACGCTCATGGTGGAGCCCACGGAGTCGGAGGATCTCGGTGAGATCGACCGCTTCATCGAGGCGATGATCCAGATCAAGGCGGAAGCCGATCAGGTCGCTGCCGGCGTCTGGCCCGCCGACGACAACCCGCTGGTCAACGCTCCGCACACCGCGGAGTCGGTGATCGCGGGCGAGTGGACCCACGCCTACTCGCGTGAGCTGGCGGTCTACCCGGTGCACACCCTGGTGCGCACCAAGTACTGGCCCCCGGTGCGCCGGATCGATCAGGCCTACGGCGATCGCAACCTCGTCTGCGCCTGCCCCCCGATCGAGGCCTTCGCCTAACCCGCCCTCTGCCACCCGCGCCCTGACACCCCTCACCGGTCACCCCGGGCGAAACATGTCCCGCGAGACTTCCGTCTGTGGGCGAGAATTGCCGCAATGCGCGGATTCTCACCCACAGACGGAAGTCTCGCGGGACGTTCGTGGTCACAGGGTGCGCTGGTTGAAGAAGAGCCGACGGAGGGAGGCCAAGCGCGTGCCGTCGGCGGCCATCCGCGGACGCAGACCCGCTTCGTGCAGCGCGCGCTGCAGGCCATCCACCGAGATCACATCGTCAAGATCCCACCGCGCGAAGCCGCGCACTCGCGTGCGAATCCGATCTTCACGTCTCTTCTCCTGTCGGAGCGCCGCCTTGTCGTTGCTTTCGAGACGGTATTTCGCATACCCGTCGAACTCACCCCACAGCCGCGCCTGCGGCCACCAGAAATCACCGCGGTAGTTCTCGCCGTCGATCGTCACCTCGTGTTGGAGGACCGGGGCCGGATACCCGAGCCAGGCGATCGCGGCGCGGCTCACAGACTCGCCTGGTGATTCAGCACGTCCATCGGCGAAAGACGCCAGCCACTGGATCTTTCGGACTCCTCGCGTTGTCCGCAGCGCGTTGCTTCGATCCGTGAGTTCGTCTGTGGAGCAGCCCACTCGCGCTGCGGCATCCCAGGCGGCGAGCGCGGGAGCCGGGGCAAGTGTCCGCCCCAAGTCCACGGTGGTGTCGATCAGGCTGGTCAGAAGGACGCCGTCGACATCGATCACGTCCCGCGGCGTTGCACTGGTGTGAAAGACGACGTCGCCGCTGCGGGTTGATGATGACCGATCGACCGCGAGGACATGGATATCGCGTGGTTCACCGAACAGAGGCAGGCCCAGCAGACACGCGGCTGACTCCATGCAGAGCACGGCGTCGGGGGACTTGTGCAGGAACGCCCGTACCCGCGCTTCGTATCGCTGCCACGGCGTCAGCAGCTGCCAGGCGTCGGCGCTGACGTAGACGCCGTGGCGCACTCTGTGCAGGTCGCGGCGGTCGCGGATACGTACGGACTCGTCGTGCCCGCGCGAATGCAAGAGACGGATCGTCGGCTCGTTCATGGCTCCACCATGCGAGCCCGTCTGGTCGATTTTGGCCCGATTCAGCCAGATGTGAATGGATTGGCGCCCGCGGTGCCGTGTGCAGAGCTCGCGAGACTTCCCTCTGTGGGCGAGACGGACCGCGATGCACCGATTCTCGCCCACAGACGGAAGTCTCGCGGGAGATGTGTGGCGGGCGCGCAGGGGGTTGACGTCGGGGAGGGGAAGGTAG